>NZ_JAKUFY010000002.1:0-132158 GCF_022663675.1 Bacillus cereus group sp. BfR-BA-01355 | reverse complement strand
TTCCTCTACATAAAAGAATTTGAAAATGTAGAGCACTTTAAAATAGAATTAGAAAAATATATAGATTATTATAATACGAAACGGATTAAGGCAAAATTAAAAATGAGCCCGATACAATACCGGACTCACTTTTATCAAGCTGCCTAATGAAATAACCGTGTCTAACTTTTAGGGGTCACTTCATTATTATGACTGCTCTTTTTTATGGTAAGAAGTACAACCTGGGTAAGAAGCGGGCTTATACTACAGATAGTATTTGAGGAATATCGAGTTTTATTCACAAGGCGTAGTTCTATTCTAATAATAGAGATGTTGCCTAAGTACAGTGTTTTTTATTAAACTTAATAATTTTTTCCGTTTTGATTTTGTTTCTTAAATATAAGAATAAAAATTATTTTCATGCTTAATGTATCTTTTAGTCTACATATTTTCCATAATCGGGTAAAGCGATTTTATCAAATTCTTGAACGAGTGTTTTGAGGCTTGTTGATAGCAATTCACCCGACATCGGTATCCCATGTCCAGTAACAGCGGTTAGAGGCTTTAACTTCTCTAGCTTAATAACTGACTCTTTAGCGGCTTTCCAGTCTGTTGTTAAATAACGAGGCGGACCGCTTATTTCCTGTTCTTGAGTTATTACTTTATACAGATACTCCTGTTTCACTGTAACAAAAGCGTCCCCAGCAATTAAAGTTCGTTCTTTTTCTCGGAATAATGAAATATGCCCTGGAGTATGTCCTGGTGTATGAATCCATCTAAACTCTGGCATATGGGGAACAGTTCCATCGGTAGGTAGCGCTTTTACGTTATTTCCTAAGTCAATTGGTTCGTTGGGGAACAGAGGAGACATTTTTGCTACCATACCACCTTCAACTGTAGGGTCTGGTTCTGGATAGCTTTGTTGTCCGGTCAGGAACGGTATCTCCATCTGATGTGCATAGACGGGAACATCCCAATACTTGATGAGTTCAATTATTCCCCCAACATGATCAAAATGGCCGTGAGTTAAAATAATGGCTTTTGGGCGACTATTGGTACCAAATCGATCCTCAGCGATAGAGATAATTTTATTTGCACATTTAGGCATTCCAGCATCAACTAAAACAAAATCATTGGTCTCAGGATTTCCAGCAAAGCATATATTGACGATTTGAATCTTGTAACAAAATAAATCAGGCAATACTTCAATGCCATGACCACTTTCAATTGAAGTTGCTGGAATAAACTTGTAATCACTTCCATAATTCATTTCATTGTCCAATTTTTCTCCCCCTTAATATATTTTAATACGACATTATAGTTCCCTAATCTTGAAAATTCATTTTGGCGAATTTGAGAAAAGAATTAATGTGGGATTAAAAAACAATAATTTAATCCTAGAATTAAGAGAGATTCATATCAATTTATATAAAGTGCAAACAGGAAATATTGATTTTACAATTGTAGTTTCTACTATTTTTTGAGGAGGGATTACGAGTTAATAAAAGATTCATCTGGATATTATAATGTAAGTTTATACAAAAATTACATAACAGTAGCTGATATAAATCCATTAAATAAGACGATTACTTGTATCGATGCTTTTCATAATCAAAGAATGTTTAAGTTTGGAGATATAATTGAAGTGAATTCGAGGGGATAAATAAAAAAGATTATCTCTTCCTAACTTAATTATATCATGTAAATCAAGTTCGAAATAGACTGTTTCTTCTCATTTACTACTGATACAATCAAGAACACAAGTAAAGTAAGGAGAGATGTTACATGAGTTCTTTCGTTCTCGATTTTCAGGAAATAGAAAACACGTACCTTTCACTTGTCGGTGGAAAAGGTTTGAATTTAGGGGAGTTATCCAACATTCAAGGGATACAAGTGCCAGAAGGATTTTGTGTTACAACGATAGGGTATGAAAAGGCCATCGAGCAAAATGAAGGGCTTCAAATTTTGTTGCAGCAGCTAACGATGCTAAAAATTGAGGAACGAGGTCAAATTTGTGAAATTAGTAAGAAGATTAGAGAAGTCATTATGGCGGTGGAAATTCCAGTTGATGTAGTGGAATCAGTAGCTCATCATCTCTCTCGCTTTGGCGATGAACATGCGTATGCAGTGCGTTCGAGTGCTACTGCTGAAGATTTACCGTATGCCTCGTTTGCTGGTCAACAAGATACGTATTTAAATATTATTGGAAAAGAAAGCATTTTGCAGCATATTAAAAAATGCTGGGCTTCTTTATTTACAGATCGAGCGGTTATATACCGAATGCAAAACGGTTTTGATCATAATCAAGTTTCTATATGTGTTGTCGTTCAAAAAATGGTTTTCCCTGTGGCTTCAGGGATTTTATTTACTGCCGATCCGATTACTTCGAATAGGAAGGTGTTGTCAATCGATGCCAGCTTTGGACTTGGCGAGGCGCTAGTATCTGGATTGGTTTCTGCCGATAATTATAAGGTAAAAGAAGATGAAATCGTCGGAAAGGTCATCGCAACGAAAAAATTAGCCATCTATGGACGAAAAGAAGGCGGAACAGAGACAAAGAAAATTGCTCCTAATCAGCAAAAAGTTCAAACACTTACTGAACAACAAATTTTACAACTAGCACGCATCGGAAGACAAATCGAAGTTTATTTTGGTTGTCCGCAAGATATTGAATGGTGTTTAGTTGATGATACATTTCATATAGTCCAAAGCAGGCCGATTACGACTTTATATCCAATTCCAGGAGTAAATGATGGGGAAAATCATGTGTATATATCGGTTGGTCACCAACAAATGATGACCGATGCGATGAAACCACTTGGGTTATCTTTTTTCTTGTTAACGACTAGTGCTCCTATGCGTAAAGCGGGAGGCAGGTTATTTGTTGATGCTACGCAACAATTAGCTTTACCTGCTAGCAGAGATTACTTAATAAACACTTTAGGAAAATCGGATCCACTCGTAAGAGATGCATTAACGACTATAATCGAGCGAGATGATTTTATTCAATTGTTACCGGATGATGAAAAAGGAAAGAGTGCTAGTAAAAGTAAGCAACCTGCAAGTTCGCAAACAGAAATCGAAAATAATACGGCAATCGTTACGAATTTAATACAGAATAGTCAAGAATCGATCGAAGAGTTAAAACGAAACATGCAAACGAAATCAGGTGTGGATGTATTTGATTTTATTTTGCAAGACATCCAGCAATTAAAGAAAGTATTATTTAACCCGCAAAGTATAGCTGTTATTATGGCTGGTATGAATGCTTCAACATGGATGAATGAAAAGATGGAGCAATGGCTAGGTGAAAAAAATGCAGCAGATACACTTTCTCAATCCGTACAAAATAATATTACTTCAGAAATGGGTTTAGCATTATTAGATGTTGCAGATGTGATTCGGCCGTATCCAGAAGTCATTGCGTATTTACAGCATGTAGAAGATGACAGCTTTTTAGATGAATTAGTTCAGTTTAAAGGCGGGGAAAAAGTTCGGGATGCAATCGAGGCGTTTCTAAGCAAATATGGAATGAGATGCAGCGGAGAAATCGACATTACGAAAACGCGCTGGAGTGAAAAGCCAACAATCATTATCCCGATGATTTTAAATAATATAAGAGACTTTGAAGCTGGCGCTAGTAAGCGAAAGTTTGAAGAAGGACTACAGGAAGCTTTGAAAAAAGAAGAAGAGTTAGTAGATCGATTACAAGACTTGCCGGATGGAAAACAAAAAGTAGAAGAAACGAAGCGAATGATTCGCAACATCCGTAATTGTATCGGTTATCGTGAATATCCAAAATACGGCATGATTAATCGTTATTTTATATATAAGCAGGCGTTATTGAAAGAAGCTAAGCAACTTGTGCAGAGCGGGGTCATTCATGAAGTCGATGATATATACTACTTAACTTTTGAAGAACTTCACGAAGTCGTCCGCACAAATAAACTAGATTACGAGCTTATTCATAAGCAAAAAAATGAGTACAAATTATATGAAAAACTAACGCCGCCGCGAGTTATGACGTCTGATGGAGAAATCATTACAGGTAAATATAAACGAGAAAATCTCCCAGCTGAAGCAATAGTAGGTTTGCCTGTTTCTTCTGGAGTGATTGAGGGGAGAGCACGCGTTATTTTAAATATGGAAGACGCGAATTTGGAAGAGGGAGATATATTAGTTACGGCATTTACCGATCCTGGCTGGACACCTTTGTTTGTTTCTATAAAAGGGTTAGTAACAGAAGTCGGTGGGCTTATGACGCACGGAGCAGTAATTGCACGTGAGTATGGATTACCAGCAGTCGTCGGAGTAGAGAATGCTACGAAACGAATAAAAGACGGTCAACGAATTCGGATACATGGAACAGAAGGGTATATTGAAGTGTTGTAAGTAAAAGAGCATCCACTATTATAGTGGATGCTCTTTTATTATATAGCTGACTTATTTCTTTAAACCAGCCGCATAAAAAGGTCCATGAACTGCAATAGTTGATAAAAAGCGAGCAATCTCCTCAGGTGTTTCTTTTTGTCCGTTATTTAACCATTGCTGTATGACACCTATATGTGCAGATGCCATATAAGAAGTTAAGTATTCGCTTGGAACAAGTAAATTTTCCTTATTAATGAGAGGACCATTCGTATCTTCAAATAATGTTTTCCACATAAAATCTTTCAGTTTTGTTTGGAAAGATAAATCTCCATTTGGGCTAAGCACAGCTCTCATAAAACCACTATTTTCATTTAGAAATTCAAGAATAGAAGTGATAAGTATAAATGGCATTGTTGGAGAAGGATTTGTTCCAAGATCAGCAATAACTTCCGGGAATTTCTGTTTGGCAATTTTAGAAAACTCGTACATAATGTCTTCTTGGCATTTTGTCATTAAATCAAATTTATCTTGATAGTGCGCATAGAAAGTACCGCGATTAATGTTTGCTTTCGTTGTAATATCTTTCACTGTAATGGCGTCAAAACCTTTTTCTTCAATTAGCTCCACCAATGCATTTCGTATGGCGGTTTTCGTACGAACAACACGCAAATCTAAATTGCTATCGCGCAACGCATGTCCCTCCTTAATTTTACTCAACACATTTAGAAAATGTGTCTTATAACCGACACATTCCCGATTTTTGATTATTGTATATGGTTCAACTCGAACATATAATTCAAAATATAAATAAACAACACGTTGTTGATTATTATAAATCAAATTAAAGGAGGAAAAAAGAAAATGTTTAAAAATAAACTTTTATTTTTATCACCAGTTATTGCACTGCTTGTTGTTTTTATTTTTTCATTAACGTTATTTCCAACTGTTCAACCGCAGCCGAAAAACTTGCCAATTGCAATTGTAAATGAGGATCAAGGTGTAGAAATTCCAAATCAACCGAAAATGAATATGGGGCAAACAATTGTTGATACGGTGAAAAAATCATCGAAATCAGATGAAGAACCTGCGGTAAAGTGGGTAGAAGTGAAGAATAAGGAAGCAGTTCAAAAAGGGCTAAATAATAAAGAGTATTATGCAGCGTTAGTCATTCCGAAAGAATTTAGTGCAAAACAAGCATCGTTACGAACACCACAGCCATCTTCACCTGAGATAGAAATATATATTAATCAAGGAATGAATACGGCTGCATCAACTATGGTAGGGCAAATATTACAGGCGATCGTTGATAATATGAACAATAATGTCCGTACACAAATATTAGAAGGGTTGAAAACAAAAGGAGCTACTGTAACAACAGACCAAGCTGAGAAATTAGTAACACCTATTGTAAAGAACGTGAAAAATGTGAATGAGGTCGGCAAAAATAGTGCGAACGGTAACTCACCAATATCATTGTTCCAACCGTTATGGATTGCAAGTTTAGCTAGTGCAGCGATTATTTTTATTGCGATTAGTAAAATGCCAGTAAGCTCAAGAAAAGAAAACTTTCTGTTAAAAGTAAAACAAATCGTAACAGGAGCTATTGCGACACTTGTAATTGGGTTTGGTCTTACATGGATTGCAGATGGGATGGTAGGGTTAAATATTTCGAACTTCACGGATACAGCTCTATTCTTATCTATTACTTCTTTTAGTTTCTTCTTAATGATATCTGCGGTACTTTCATTAGTTGGACTAAAAGGAATCGGTTTATTCGCTTTATTACTATTCTTCGGAGCGCCGTTATTATCGTTAGCACCTGAGATGTTGTCTCCGTTTTATCAAGACTGGGTTTACTCATGGTTACCAATGAAATTTATGATTGAAGGCCTAAGAGAAATCTTCTTCTTCGGAAAAGGATTAAGCTGGAATACACCTGTTACTGTACTCGTTTGGATTGGTATAGTAAGTATGGTTACTATATTAGCAACTACATTCAAACGTAGTGTAGTAAAAGGGCATAAAACAGAATTGAACGCTTAAAAAAAGCCGTTTCACTAAATTAGTGAAACGGCTTTTTTGTGATGAAATCTAAAAGCTGAAGAATGAGTATCTGCTGTTGTCGCCTTAGAATTAAGTCGGAATCTCTAAAAATCGCGTACGTTCCAAACAATCTCACCACGTTCATCATCCCACGTACTGTGATGACGCTTAAATCCTATCTTTTCTAGTACCCGGAGTGAAGCGATATTCCAAGCGCCTACAGTCGACCAAAGTCTATGGCGCCCAGTAGCAATCGCAGCGTCCAGTACAACGGATGCCGCCTCAGTTGCATAACCTTTACCATGGGCGCTGCGGAACAACTCGTATGCAATCTCCGGCTCTTCAAGTGTGGAACGACCGATAATTAAGCCGCAGTATCCGATGAAATCGCCTTCATTGCGCCTTCGAATAGTGAGAAGGGAAATGCCATTTTCCTCTGCCTTCTTGCGCATCTCAATGAGCCGGTTACGAACGGAATCAACGGCTGGAATGTCCACACCACGTTCGCCAATTAATTTGCTCAGCCAAACGGAATCGGATTCCTCCCACATACTAAGCTCAAGTCTTTCGGTTTTCAGCTGGAAGGCCATAGGTTTAAATAAAGATGGCATAGTGGTACCTCCTAGTTATATGACTGGATTCATAATAGCTTCGCATCTCAACACCACATCTGGTTGGAAACCTGATTCATTCGCGAATTTATAGCAACAGCGTACAAAAAAATAGTGATATTTTATCCGCTATTTGCCGTGTAGTAAAATCCCCATTGATTATAGTTTCACTTTATGAATAAGCAATTCCTTTGCAAAATAGACCCTTTTCTCAAACTTTACTTTCAATCTAAAGTCGTCCCGTTATATACACAGGCTCCTACTATTTCTAAATGCATAAAATGTTAAGCGAAAGTATGGAGGGATACGATGTATAATTCGAATTATTATGATTGGTATAGACAAAATGATAAGTTGATTAGTGATATTGAAAAAGCTATAAACGGAGAGTATAGCGCTATAAGCTGCTATGCAAAATTAGCGAATATGGCTCCAAATCAAGTAGAACAAAAACAAATTCTTGAAATTCGTAATGATGAAATAAAGCATTTTCACAACTTTGTACAAATTTATACGAGTTTAACTGGTAGGCAGCCAAAACCACAAATTACTGAAGACTGCCCAAATACGTATTTACAAGGATTAGAGTTCGCTATACAAGATGAACAAAAAACAGTAGATTTTTATTTGGAAATTTCAGATGAGACATCGGATGCACATCTGAAAGAGTTGTTGCGGAGAATAGCTGCGGATGAACAAAATCATGCAGTATGGTTTTTATATTACTTCGTGAAGTCGAAGTGAGCATTAAGAATGAACGACTGATGTGGTGCATATATTAAAAAATATTTTAAAACGTAGTGCAACAATTGAATGAAATATTTAAATGTAAGCAGAAGGAAACCGTTTCGCTAGTAGTGGAGCGGTTTTTTTATGATGTACATATGTATCGACAAAATATAGTAATTACATTTGATATATAATGTATGAAATGAAAATGAATAAGTTAGGAGCAAGTATATGAAAAGAGGGATTACAGTAGATATTCTAGATGGATATGATAATTTACTTTGGAAAGTATTAAAGCCAATTGATATTACTGTATTTGATTGGCAAGTCATGGGAAGGGAGGAAGCTTATATAATAATAGGGAATGAATTAGGTTCAGAATTATTTTCAGAAGATAACGAGATCATGGAAGGATTAGAATTAAAAAAGCTAATAAAAGATAACATATATTATCTTTTATTTTTAGATTTAAAAGCATGTCCAAAAGGAGAGGTACTAGGAGAAATTGCAACATTTGAAGAATTTAAGGAGAGTAAGTGTGAAGTAGTCGTATTAGTAGCGGATGGTGAGTATATACAAATTTATGCGAAAAACCAAGAAGAGATTGAAATGATGTATGAAAACGCAGTGAATCAAGGATTTTATGTAGAATATATTACAGATGAAAATGATGGAAGGACGCATTTGTCAGTATGGTAGCAATTTGAAAGGGGAACGGCAATATGGAGAGAAATATAAGTAAAGAACATGAAATTCGAATTGCTACTGAAATTGAAAGTGATAGTATTCTCCTTTTATTAAAAGAAGTAGCGCAATGGCTACAATATAAAGAAGTGGATCAGTGGCAGTATCTTTTAGGAGAGGAAGCTACGGCTGAAATACTAGAATGTATAAGAGAAAAATATACATATGTTGTTCTGAAAGAAGATGAAATAGTTGGTACGGTTACAGTTTCTCCTAAACAAAATGAATGGGATGAACATATTTTTGGTAAAGAGGAAGTTTCTAATTCATTATATATTCATAGATTTGCGGTGAAACGGAAGTATAAGGGAAATGGAATAGGCGAATGGATTTTACAGTGGGTAGAAGAGAATGTGCAATGTGATAAAGAGTATTTGAAGTTAGATTGTGTGGGGCATAATCGTACGTTGAATGATTTTTATAAGAAAAATGGTTTTGAATATGTTGGAAGTACGGATGGGCTTAGTAAGTTTCAAAAGAAAAGGAGAATGTGAATGCATCTAATTAATGTAAGTTTAGTTGAAAAGTTAATACAGGAACAGTTTCCCGAATGGGCCCATTTAGAAGTGAAACCTGTAAAGTTTAGTGGGCATGATAATAGGACGTTTCACTTAGGGGATGAGATGAGTGTAAGATTGCCAAGTGATGTGGCATATGCACCGCAAGTAGAGAAAGAAAATAAGTGGTTACCACTATTAAGTAAGAGGCTTTCTTTACCGATTTCTACCCCACTTGCGAAAGGAAATCCGTCTGAAGCGTATCCATTGCCTTGGTCTATTAATAAGTGGATAGAGGGGGAAACAGTTACGAAACAAAACGTTCGTGATTTAAATGAATTTGCAGCGGATTTAGGATCTTTTTTAGTAGAATTGCAATCTATTGATGCGAGTAACGGACCTTTAGCTGGAACACATAATTTTTACCGGGGCGGACTTATATCGGTATATGATGAAGAGGCGAGAGTTGCTATTGAAAATAATAAGGATGTTTTTGACGAGGCATTATTAAAGCACCTTTGGAATGTAGCACTTAGTTCAACATGGGACCGTAAGCCAGTTTGGGTTCATGGAGATGTAGCGCCAGGGAATTTACTCGTTAAAGATGGAAAGCTTTGTGCTGTAATTGATTTTGGTATTTTAGGAGTAGGAGATCCTGCATGTGATGCGGCGATGGCTTGGACATTTTTTGATGAAAATAGTAGAAACGTATTTAAAGAAGTGTTACGTATGGACGAAGAAACATGGAATAGAGCGAGAGGATGGGCACTTTGGAAGGCGTTAATTACGTATGACGCAAATAAGGATAGTAATGAGAGGGTGGCAGAAGAATCTTATCGTATCATTCAAGTGATTGTGGATGATTATAAAGGGGAATAGAAAAGCCTATTTCAAAATAGGTTTTTTCATATGATTAAATAGTAGAAACGGAAAGAAGGAATATAACATAATTATACAGAATATTTAGATGATAGGAGGTGTCGAATTTTGAGTGAAATTGAATTAAAGAGCAATATAATTAAGGTAGGGCGAGAGAAGGGGATTATTCTCCGGTTTATACTTGCTAGTCTCGTTGGAGTGTTTATGTTTTTCGTTCCTGTTACGATAAACGGTGCATCGTCTATTATGATTGATCACATCGTATCGTGGATTAGGGCTTCGGTTCCTGACGTAGTACCTTATTATGCATTATTTGTTATGGCAATTGGTGCGATTTATCCATTTTATACGAAGAAATGGAATGCATCTATCGTAGACATTTGTTTTTCTATTTTAAAAGTAGTTGGCGTTGTTTTTGGCATATTATATTGTTTAAAAGTAGGACCAGCTTGGTTCTTTGCGCCAGATGTTGGACCGTTTTTGTATGAGAAGCTAGTCATATCAGTAAGTTTGCTCGTTCCAATTGGCTCGGCGTTTTTAGCGTTATTAGTCGGATATGGATTGCTTGAATTTATCGGTACATTTTGTCGTCCGATTATGAAGCCATTATGGAATACGCCGGGGAGATCGGCAATCGATGCAGTTGCGTCCTTCGTTGGAAGTTATTCGCTTGCTCTCCTTATTACGAATCGCGTGTATAAAGAAGGAAAGTATACGACAAAAGAAGCGGCGATTATCGCTACAGGATTTTCTACAGTATCCGCTACATTTATGATCATCATCGCAAAAACATTAGATATTATGCATTTATGGAATGTTTATTTTTGGACTACGCTTGTTGTAACATTCATCGTGACTGCTATCACCGTAAGAATCCCACCCCTCAGTAGAAAACCAGATACATATGTAACAGAAGAAGGGTTCCCAGAGCCTGTTTATAAAGAGAAAATGTTGGAACGTGCTTGGGAAGATGCGTTAGAAGTATCAAAGTCTGCACCGAGCATTATGAAAAATATTGCAGTGAATTTAAAAGACGGATTTATTATGACAATGGGAATTTTACCATCCATTATGTCAGTAGGATTAATTGGTATCGTCTTAGCGAAGTTCACGCCAATATTTGATTGGATCAGTTATATTTTCTATCCGTTTACATGGCTATTACAATTACCGGAAGCAGACTTAGCTGCTAAAGCGGCATCCGTTGGTATTGCAGAAATGTTTTTACCGTCATTATTAGTTGTAAGTGCGCCACTTGTGACAAAGTTTGTCATTGCAGTTGTTTCCGTATCATCTATACTGTTTTTCTCCGCTTCAATTCCTTGTATATTATCAACAGATATTCCGTTAAAAGTATCTGAACTTATTATTCTGTATGTGCAGAGAACGATTTTAACGTTACTTATTATTACGCCGATTGCTTATTTGTTGCTTTGAACTATAATGTAAGTTCTAAATATATGACGTTTACTAACTTGTGTAAATGAATATTTATTGTAAAATCGTAGGTAGTGCAAAATTATAAGTGCGATGCTTGAATAAAGGCATCGCATTTTTTATTTTTAGATGTACTATATGTTTATGGTATTAATTTATTTTTATGTATATATTAATAAAACGATGTTAATGATATGATATAGTAACAACAAAGGGGGCTTAAAAATGGAAATTATTCACGAAAGAGCAAAGTTGCGGTTAATGGATAATACTGATGTCGAAACTTTGTTTTCGATTGTAGAAGGAAATCGGGATATTTGGGCGTATTTAATCTCTAAAATGGATAGTGTGCAAGATATGCAACAATACGTTCAAAAAGCGATAAAGGGTTACGGAAGAGGTACTCAAATACCTTTCATAGTCGTAGATCAACAGTCGAATAAGATTGTAGGAAGTACACGTTTATATAATATTTCAGTAGAAGATAAGACAGTTGAGTTAGGGCAAACGTGGTATCATCCGAGTGTGCAACGTACGAGTATAAATACAGAGTGTAAGTATATGCTTCTTCAGTATGCTTTTGAAAAATTGCATATGCTGAGAGTGCAAATTAAGACGGATGCAAGAAATGAAAAAGCACAACGAGCAATTGAAAGGTTAGGCGCAGTAAAAGAGGGTGTGCTTCGAAATGAAAGAAAATTACCGAATGGTTATGTGAGAGATGCGGTGGTGTACAGTATTATCTCGAGTGAATGGCCAGGCGTAAAAGAACAATTGTTAGAAAAATTAGAGTTGTATAAAGAAAAGTTATAATTCGTGTTTTGAAAGGTATATTGTTCGTGAGATATGAAAAATATACCTTTTTTCTTACAAAATGCTACTTTATTTTAATTCCTTTTGTTTCATCGTTCCCTTCTGAGAAAAAATTCGTTACAATGTAGTTGTATGGTAATAAACTTATGAATTTAAAAAATGTAATGAAAACCGCAAATGAAAATGAATTGATAATCCTCAATTTTAAATGAAAACCCTTTTATACATAAATAACAAGTAAAGTTCCTTCTTTTTAAATAAACTCAAACAAAACGATTTGATATAAATGTTTTTTATAGAAGTATGGATGATGTACGGAGGCAATTACAAATGAAAGAAAATAAGAAGAGTAAGAAAAGACGAATCTTTCAAGTATTTTTACTAATGATTTGTTCTGCTATTTTATATGTAAGTTATGCAGCTTACGATATTTGGAGTTATCGTTTTAAAGCAAATGATGACGTGAAAACGGATGCTGGTATCGTACTAGGAGCAGCTTCATGGAACGGAAAACCATCTCCTGTATTTAAAGAAAGAATTAATCATGCGATTTCTTTATATAAGAACGGAAATATTAAAAAGATTATTTTTACAGGTGGTACAAAGTTCGAGGCAGAACTTGAGGAAGCACGTACTGCAAGAGTATATGCAATGAAACAAGGTGTAAAAGAGGAAGATATTTTAATTGAAACTAAATCCCTTTTCACTGAAGAAAATTTAAAAAATGCGAAGCAAGTTGGAATAGAGAACGGCATACAAACATACACGATTGTAAGTGATCCACTTCATATGAAACGCGCAATGAGAATCGCAAAACATATTAATATTGAAGCGTATGCTTCACCAACGCCGACATCAGCATATAAAACGTTAGATACAGAAATACCATTCTTCTTTAAAGAATTATTCTCGTATATTGGATATGTAACCTCTTTGCCGTTAAAAGCATTGAAGGGAGACTAATAAGAAAAGAACCTATCGTTAAATAGGAACTTTTCTTATTAGTCAAAAACATTGTATTTTTATCGGAATAGTGAAACAATAGAGAGGTAGCTTCATACAATCATAATGACAAAATGAACGGTTTATGAATCGAGCATAAAGTGAAACTTTAATCAGTGGGTGGGTTTCCCACTGATTATTAGTTGAACCAATCGGGCGTTTACGGGCAGTTGATCTCCCACCTAACTTCCTTTGCTTCACCTGAATTTTTAGGTGGGAGTTTTACTGCCCGTTAATGCGGGATAAAGGAGATTATAGTATGGCACTCTCATTTGTTGAAACAGAAGAACAGTCTTTAATTATTGAGAAAATAAATAAATCGATTCCGAAGTTCATGGAAAGGGAGCATCAGCTAAGTGAATTAGGATCATTTCCGTATGAAAATATAAATGATTTGAAAGATATCGGATATACGAAATTAACGTTACCGAAGGAATTTGGTGGTAGTGCCATTTCTTTATATGACTTCGTTTTATTTCAAGAGAAAATCGCGGAAGGCTGTGGAGCTACTGCATTATCGATTGGCTGGCATCTTGGCATTGTGAAAGAATTAGCGGAAAATCGCTCTTGGAATGATGAGATGTTCAAATGGTTTTGCGAAGAAGTACGTAATGGTGCGCTCTTTAACAGGGCAGCAACAGAACCGAAAACAGGGAGTCCGACGCGTGGCGGCAAACCAGAAACAATAGCGGTTCAACAAGGCGAGAAGTGGGTTATAAATGGAAGAAAAACTTTTACAACGATGGCGCCAGTACTTGATTATTTTATTATTTCAGCAAGTATGGAAGGCCAAGAAGAAGTTGGTGAGTTTGTTATTCCAAGAAATACACTCGGTGTATCTATTGAAGAAACGTGGGATAGCGTTGCAATGCGAGGGACTGCTAGCCACGACCTTGTCTTACAAAATGTAGAGATAGACAACCGCTTTTTTACGGATGTAAAAGGCGGGAAAGTGAAACAAAAGGGTATTGGCTGGTTGCTACATATACCAGCATGTTATTTAGGAATTGCACAATCAGCAAGAAATTATGCAGTTCAGTTTGCGGGATCATACAAACCAAATAGTTTAAACCATTCTATTAGTTTATTACCGAATGTTAGAAGATTAGTTGGAGAATTAGAACTTGAGCTTATGCAAGCTCGTGTCTTTTTATATCAAATTGCGAAAAAGTACGATGAGGCAGAAGATAAACTATCACTGCAAGAAGAATTAGCAGCCGTGAAATATGCTGTAACAAATGCGGCGATATCCATAGTGGATAAATCAATGCGCATCGTAGGAGCAAAAAGTTTATCAGAAAAAAATCCGCTCCATCGTTACTATTTAAACGTCAGAGCAGGATTACACAATCCACCGATGGATGATGCAACATTGTCTATGCTGGCGGATGCGGCGTTTCGGTCGTAGTTTTTAAAGCTTATATTTTATTGTTTATGGATAAAATAGTTGTTTTGAAAGCACGGGTTTGATTAGTGATCAAATCCGTGCTTTTTATGTGTATGAAGTACTTGGTTGAGATGTAGGTTTTTAATATAAATGATTATCATGGTTTTGTGATTGTTTCTTGTTGAAAAATTCTTATTGTAATGCCAGTTTGAAGGCTGTATAAACATTTTTCGTATTTAATCCCAAATTAATGGTCTTTCTAAGTTTATCATTCGTAAATATTGTAAAAATTGACCTGCATGGACCGCATCATGATAGGCAATTCGTAATAGCATGTCTCCTAAATATCTTTGATAGCCAACATCGCTTCGATCGATAAGGGTTGAATCTAGCTCTGCTATGTTTATGGATTGAACATACTCTATGAAGTCAGTAAAGTATGATTGTGCCAATTCAATTTCTTTTTTTACACAAGTAATTGGCTCTTCATCATACGGGAAATGTATATCATTTATTGAGCCGTTGTTTTTTAAAATCATATGATAGTAAAAAGTTGAGCTCCATACGTGACGAATCATCTCACCAAAAGAAATAGCCTCATTATCAGGCCTCCAATTAAGAAAATTATCGGGAAGAGAATTCCATAATTTTTCTGAGCGCCTTCTCGTCTCTTTCAAATTTAATATACTAAGATCAATTGCATTCATAATAAATTCTTCTTTACTATTAAACTTAAAATAATTGTATCAATTTAACAGTTAGGGTATCATCGAAATATGAATGTATATCCGAATATCTCATATATAGCTAAACTAATTGCTGAACCTACAAGAGCAATCATCTTAGATTGTCTAATGAATAATCAGGCACTACCTGCTAGCGAATTGGCTTATATGGCAAAAGTGTCACATCCAACAATTAGTTCTCATCTTTCTAAATTAGTAGAGGGGAATCTACTTACAGTTGAACAACATGGTAGACATCGTTATTATCGACTTGCTAATCAAGAAGTTGCAGAAGTGCTTGAAAAGTTAGAGACAATCGCACCAACAGTTCAAGTTCGCTCTTTAAAACAATCAGGTCAACTAAAACAAATTCGTTATGCTCGAACTTGTTATGATCATCTTGCAGGCAAACTCGGTGTAGAGATAACTGAAAAATTACTAGATAGGAAATTTATAATTTTAGGGGATGGAGAATACATTGTAACAGAACAAGGTAAACAATGGTTTCTGAATTTTGGAATAAATGTTGATGAGGCAGATACAAAAAGGAGGGTATTTGCAAAACCTTGCCTTGATTGGAGTGAACGGCGTTACCATATTTCTGGTTGGCTAGGGTCTGCAATTGCAAAACTGCTTTTTGAACAAGGATGGATTACGAAAACGGATAAGAACCGAGCTGTCCATCTTACAAAGAAAGGTGTAAAGTTATTGGAAGATCAATTAGGCATTGATATGAAAACTGAGGAAAGAAAAGCTTGAAATTAGAAAAGTCCGTCAAAATGACGGGCTTTTTCATTATGGTAGGAGTGTACATGAATAATAGGATGTTACCAATAATCGTTGCCAATAAAAAATCTTTCTTTTCATTCTTCTTTTTTAAGTTTTAAAGGAGAAAGCTAGGCTTCTTATTTTTACTAATGTTATAATAAGAAAAAAGCACGAAAAGAGGTCATCTCATGTTAGAGGTTATTGCAACATGTTTAGAAGATGTAAAACGAATTGAAAGCGCTGGCGGGAAGCGGATTGAATTAATTTCATCTTATACAGAAGGTGGTTTAACACCAAGTTATGCTTTTATAAAAAAAGCGGTAGAAGCGGTGAGTATACCAATTCATGTTATGATTCGTCCGCATGCGAAGTCTTTTACATATACGGAAGAAGAAATTGAAATGATGAAAGAAGATATTATAGTTGCGCAGAAGTTAGGAGCAGCTGGTGTAGTATTAGGCGTATTAAACGAACAAAATGAAGTAGATGAAGAGAAATTAGCGGATTTACTATCTGTTGTAGATGGAATGAATGTAACGTACCACCGTGCGATAGATGATATAGAAAATCCAGTAGAAGCGATGAGAACTTTAAAGAAGTTTCATAAAGTAACTCACGTTTTAACTTCAGGTGGACAAGGAGATATTGTAGACAATATTCCGGTGCTTACAGAAATGCAAAAAGTAAGTGATGGTCAAATTCAGCTTGTAGCTGGAGCTGGCGTGACGAAAGAAAATATAAAGCGATTGCTAGATGAAACTGGAATTTCGCAAGCACATGTCGGTACAGCGGTAAGAGAAGCAAAATCATGTTTTTCTGAAATAGATCCTAATGTAGTACAAGAACTAGTTGAAATAATAAAATAAGTGCTTAAGAAAGAGGAGAAACGATGAAGGAAAATACGAAGAAAGAATTATTCTCTTGGGCTAAAACGATAGGGTTTACCCTTGTATTAATTGCTATTATTCGCGGTGTTTTATTTACACCTTCTTTAGTACAAGGTGAATCGATGATGCCCACTTTAGAAAATAACGAACGAGTTCTCGTGAATAAGATTGGTTATAGTATAAGTGGATTAGATCGCTTTGATATTATCGTCTTCCACGGAAAAGAAGGGTACGATTTAGTAAAACGAGTAATTGGTTTGCCAGGCGATACAGTTGAGTATAAAAATGATGTTTTATATGTAAACGGCAAAGCGATGGAAGAACCATATTTAAAACAGTTTAAAGAAAAAGCAGTAGGCCGTGTATTAACTCCAGACTTTACGTTAGAACAAATCACAGGGAAAACGAAAGTGCCAGAAGGCCAAGTATTTGTTTTAGGGGATAATCGTGAAGTTTCTAAGGATGGTCGCATGTTTGGCTTTATTTCAGAAGATGAAATTGTCGGAAAAGGACAAGCTGTTTTCTGGCCGTTAAAACAAGTAAGAGCGTTATAAAGTGTGGTGAAGTATGGGAGAGATATTCTTCCATACTTTTTTATTTGCTTAAAATCTATTGATTGAATTGAAAGAATATTTTATAATTTTAAATTATATGTTTGTTTCGAAAAATGGAATTTAAGTTCCGTAATTCGGAACGAAAGGGAGATAGAATGAGTATAAATAAAACGGCAGTTAAGACAATGGATATTTTAGAGTTGTTTTATGAGCATGAAGAGCTAAGTTTAACTGAGATGGTTCAGCTTACAAATATGCCGAAAACATCTGTTTATCGTTTAATTGGCTCGTTAGAAGAGATGGAGTTTTTACAAAAAAACGAAAAGGGGAAATATCGTTTAGGGGTCGTATTTTTACGGTTCGGTCAACTTGTTTCACACCGGTTATCAGTAAGAAATATAGCAATTCCTTATATGAAAGAACTTAGAGATAGTTTAGGACAGGCAGTTAATTTAATAATTCAAGATGGTAATGATGCAATTTATGTTGAAAAGATGGAAGGTGTTCAGCCGGTACGCGTGTATACGGCGGTTGGAAGAAGAGCACCACTTTATGCTGGCGCATGTCCAAGAATTTTACTATCATATTTCTCTGAGGAAGAGAAACGGAGATACATAGAGGAAGTGGATTTAAAACAGTTTGCAGATGGAACAATCGTGGATAAGAAACAATTGTTAGAAGTGTTGCAAATGGCAAAAAAGGAAGGCTACACAATTAGTTATTCTGAGTTGGAAAATCATACAGCCGCGATAGCAGCACCCATTTTTGCGAGCGATGGAACGGTTGTAGCAGGCATTAGTATTTCAGGATTAGCAATTGAGTACAGCGAAAGTAACATTTCATATTTTATTGCGAAGGTGAAAGAAACAGCGCATCGCATTTCGAAAGAACTCGGCTTTTTGGCATAGAAAGAGGGAGTAGGATGAAATTTTCTGCGTTAGGGGATCAAGCAATTATTGTTACATTTGGTGAAGAAATTAAGATGGATATATATGAGAAAGTACAGCGGTTATTTCAAGCACTGCAGCAACAGCCGTTTGCAGGAATGATTGAGTGCGTTCCGTCGTTTACTTCATTAGCTGTTTACTACAATGCATATGAAGTATGGAAGAGAAATGAGAGAAGTGAAAGGTCATATGATTACGTTCGTCAGTATATAAAGGAGCTGTGTGATTCTTATAAAGAAGAAGTAAAACAGGATGTGAAACATATTTCTATACCAGTGTGCTACGGGGGAGAATATGGACCTGATTTAGAAGAGGTTGCACATTATAAAGGTTTACAAGTAGAAGATGTGATTCGAATACATAGTGAAACTACATATTTTGTATATATGCTTGGTTTTACACCAGGGTTTCCGTATTTAGGAGGACTATCAAAAGAATTAGAAACACCTAGAAAAGAAACGCCACGATTACAAATCTCTCCTGGTTCAGTAGGTATTGGCGGAAATCAAACAGGTATTTATCCGCTTGAAACACCAGGTGGATGGAATATTATCGGCCGAACACCTATTACTCTATTTAATCCGAACGAAGAAATACCAACATATATTCAAAGTGGTATGTATTTACGATTTATCCCAATAACGAAGGAAGAGTACGTATCGCTTGAGGGGGCTAAAAAATGGATGTAGAGGTTTTGCATGCAGGGATGTTTACAACAGTCCAAGATTTAGGGCGATCTTATTATCAACAATATGGTGTACCTGTTGGCGGGGCTATGGATCAAAGTGCAATTCGGATGATCAATATGTTAGTTGGTAATGAAGAGAATGAAGCGGCACTCGAAATGACGATTATGGGACCTAAATTGTTAATAAAGAAAACGACTTTACTTGCGATTGGTGGAGCAGATATGGAACCGTTACTGAATGGAGAACGTATCCCGTTATGGCGTCCCATTTTAGCGGAAGAAGGTAGTATGCTTTGTTTTGGAAAAGTAAAAAGTGGTTGCAGAGCGTATGTGACTTTTGCGGGTGGCATCCATATTGATCACACTATGGGAAGTAAAAGTACGTACATACGTGCTGCGATTGGCGGTATAGAAGGAAGAATGCTCAACAAGGGTGACTACTTCCAAATTGGTGCACAACCAGAAATGGCGAATCGTTTCATTCAAGACTTACAAAAAAATGAGCGAATAAAAACGAAATGGGCAATTAGCAACAGCGTACTACCAAAATATAAGAAACATCCTAAGCTTCGTGTCATAACTGACTTTGAATACGATCAATTTACAGAAGAAAGTAGAAAGACATTTTTTACGAAAGAGTATAAAGTATCTAATTATGCTGACCGTATGGGCTATAGGGTTGAGGGAGAAGTTTTAAATAGGATTGAAGAAAAAGAGATTTTATCGAGTCCTGTTACATTTGGAACCATTCAAGTTCCTAATGGTGGACAGCCGATTATATTAATGGCAGATAGGCAAACGACAGGTGGCTATCCGAGAATGGGAAATATCATTTCAGTAGATTTCCCTCTTCTTGCCCAGCTAAAGCCGTGGGACTATGTTTCTTTTGAGAAAATTACGCTTGAAGAAGCGGAACAATTGTACATAGAACAGGAAGTAAATATGAATCTATTAAAGAAATTCATCGCTTTACGAAGCTGGAATTAGGAGGAATACATTGTGACTACAATCGATTTAAACTGTGATTTAGGAGAAAGTTTTGGAGCTTATAAAATGGGGAATGATGATGAAATTCTTCCGTTCGTTTCCTCTATAAACGTTGCTTGCGGTTTTCATGCGGGTGATCCGTCTGTTATGCGTCAAACTGTTGAAAAAGCTTTGGAGCATAACGTAGCGATAGGAGCGCATCCTGGATTTCCTGATTTAATTGGATTCGGTAGAAGAAACATGAATGTTTCAGCAAGTGAAGTATACGATTATGTTTTATATCAAATCGGCGCATTAGACGCATTTGTAAAAGCGGCAGGCGGGAAAATGCAGCATGTAAAGCCGCATGGTGCCTTATATAATATGGCGGCAACGGATTCGAAAATTGCAGATGCAATCGCTAAGGCAATTTATCATATGAATCCGAGTCTATCGCTTTACGGATTAGCAAATAGCGAGGCGTTTATACAGGCTGCAGAAAAATACAATGTAACTCTCGTACAAGAAGCGTTTGCGGATCGTACATATAAGCAAGATGGAACGTTAACGAGCCGTACAGAAGAAAATGCACTTATAAAAAATGAAGACGAAGCGATAAAGCAAGTGCTTCAAATGGTGAAAGAAGGCTATGTAAATTCGGTCAATGGAGAGGAAGTAGCAGTTCAGGCGCAGACGATTTGTTTACACGGTGATGGAGAAAAAGCAGTACAATTTGCGGGAAAAATATACAGAATATTCGAACGTAATGGTATTTCTATTTGTGCACCGAAATAAAAAATAGGGGGAAGTGCTGGGATGATTAAATTAATCGGAATACTACTTGTTGCAGTGGGCTTTTTATTTAGATTAAATACACTTTTAGTAGTTATGGTTGCAGGTATTGTTACGGGGATGGTTTCAGGATTAAGTTTTTATGATGTGATCAGCATGTTCGGTAAATTTTTCATAGAAAATAGATATATGTCTATGCCAATTATATTAACTTTACCGGTAATCGGAATTTTAGAGCGTTACGGTTTAAAAGAAAGAGCAGAAGCACTTATAACGAAATCAAAAGGAGCAACAACTGGAAGAGTATTAATGTCATATTTTACGATAAGAGAATCGTCAGCAGCACTAGGGCTTAATATTGGTGGGCATGCACAAACGGTAAGACCGCTCGTTGCACCGATGGCAGAAGGGGCCGCGCAAGGTAAATACGGTAAACTTCCTGAAAAATTAAGAGAAAAGATTAAAGCAAACGCAGCTGCTGCGGAAAATACAGCTTGGTTTTTCGGAGAAGATATTTTCATCGCAACTGGTGCTATTTTATTAATGAAAGGGTTCTTCGATTCAGTAGGTATGCATGTGGGTGTATGGGATATGGCACTTTGGGGCATTCCAACTGCAATATCTGCACTTATTGTAAGCTGGATTAGATTTAGAAGGTTTGATAAATATATAGAGAAAACAATGAAGGCAGAAGGAAAAGAAGAGAAGGAGGCAATCTAATATGAACATCATCACAATGGATACAATCTATTATGTATTAGGGATAATCGTTGCTTTTATCGCTGTTCGTATCGCATTCGATCGTGAACATCCCAACAGATTCGGTTCTAGTTTATTTTGGGCATTGTTTGCAGTTACATTTTTATTCGGAAATGTAATTCCTTCGTTTTACGTTGGCTGTATCGTGCTCGCTATGGTCGTTTTAGCCTCGCTAAATAAAGTAACAAAATCAGAGGAAAAAGAAGTTCCAGTACAAGAGCGTGTAAAACATGCTGAGAAATTAAAAAATAAAATTTTTATGCCTGCACTATTAATTCCTATTTTTACAATTATCGGTACGTTGACCTTAGGGAAAATTAAATGGGGAAATGTCTCTCTTGTTGATCCAGATAAAGTAACATTAGTTGCATTAGCGCTTGGTGCATTACTCGCATTCGTTGCGGCGATGCGTATTACAAAATCAAAAATAACAACGCCTGTACAAGAAGGAAGCAGACTATTACAAGCTGTCGGCTGGGCTGTAATTTTACCACAAATGTTAGCAGCACTTGGCGGTATATTCGCGAAGTCTGGCGTTGGACAAGTTGTTTCAGATTTAGTCGGACAAGTGTTACCGACAGAGTATCCGTTCGTTGCTGTTATGGCGTATTGTTTAGGAATGATGCTTTTCACAGTCGTAATGGGAAATGCATTCGCAGCGTTTGCCGTTATTACTGGCGGAATTGGTTTACCTTTAATTGTTCAAATGCACGGTGGGAATCCAGCAATTATGGCAGCACTCGGTATGTTTGCTGGATATTGCGGAACGCTACTTACGCCAATGGCAGCAAACTTTAATATCGTTCCGGCGATGCTTTTAGAACTAAAGGATAAAAATGCAGTTATTAAAGCACAAGTACCAATTGCTCTTTCAATCTTTATTATCAATATGTTTATTATGTACGGCCTTGTATATCGTTTCTAATTAGGAGGGAAAACTATGAAAACAGTATTATTAACAGGATTTGATCCGTTTGGCGGAGAAAGCATCAACCCAGCTTGGGAAGTAGCAAAAAGTTTGCATGAAAAAACAATTGGAGAGTACACGATTATTAGCAAACAAGTCCCAACGGTATTTCATAAATCAATAAAAGTATTAAAAGAATATATAGAAGAACTAAACCCTGAAATGATTATATGTATCGGACAAGCTGGGGGCAGACCAGATATTACGATAGAGCGTGTCGCAATTAACGTTGATGATGCAAGAATTGCTGACAATGAAGGGAATCAGCCCATAGATGTGCCAGTTGCAGAAGAAGGACCAGCTGCTTATTGGTCTACACTTCCGATGAAAGCAATCGTAAAAAGACTGCAAGAAGAAGGTATACCAGCTTCCGTTTCACAAACAGCAGGTACATTCGTTTGTAATCATTTATTCTACGGTCTCATGCATGAACTAGAGAAGCGTGATAAGAAAATAAAAGGCGGATTTATTCATATTCCGTTCTTACCAGAACAAGCGAGTAAATATCCAGGGCAACCGAGTATGTCACTTTCTACTATTCGTAAAGGGATCGAATTGGCAGTTGAGGTAACGACAACAGTTGAAGTAGATATTGTAGAGGTTGGGGGTGCGACGCATTAAATAAAACGAATTGTACAACACCTCCTGTAAACAACTGGTATAATAAGTATAGGAATATACATAGAGGTGATTTTTGTGCAACAATTTGAAGAAGTACGTTCAATTTTAGAAAAAGCGAAGAAAATTACAGTATTAACAGGCGCTGGTGCAAGTACGGAAAGTGGTATTCCAGATTTTCGTTCAGCAAATGGATTGTATGCTGATGCGAATGTGGAGATGTACTTATCAAGAGGGTACTATAACCGAAGTCCGAAAGAATTTTGGAAGCATTATAAAGAAATCTTTCAAATTAATACGTTCCATCAATATAAACCAAATCGTGGCCATCGCTTTTTAGCTGAGCTAGAAGAGCAAGGGAAAGATATTACGATTTTAACGCAAAATATTGACGGTTTACATCAATTAGGTGGCAGTAAGCACGTCATTGATTTACATGGAACACTTCAAACAGCACATTGTCCAAAATGTAAATCAGGCTATGATTTACAGTATATGATTGATCATGAAGTACCGCGCTGTCAGAAGTGTAATTTCATTTTAAATCCAGACGTTGTTTTATACGGAGATACATTGCCGCAATATCAAAATGCGATGAAACGTTTATATGAAACAGATGTACTTCTCGTTATGGGAACGTCATTAAAAGTACAACCTGTCGCTTCATTCCCGGAAATCGCAAAAAGAGAAGTAGGGGCAACAACTATTTTAGTAAATGAAGAGTTAACAGAACAGGAATATAACTTTGATTATGTTTTTCAAAATAAAATTGGTGAATTTGTTGAAGGATTATCTTCAATGAAATAAGTTATCGAAAAAACTGAGGTATCCGCCTCAGTTTTTCATTTGAGTAATCACTGTTTTAAGCCATATGAAAACATTTTGATAATGTAGTAACCACATCTCTATAATTTATAAAAATCAATTTGCCCCATTTTTCTTTTAGAATAATATTCATGTTATTGTGCATTAAGGGAATGGTAATAAATAGGATAATTAATTAAAAAACTGAAAATTAAATCTTTTATTTCTTTTGTAATTAATATAAAATTCTATATATATCATATAAATAAATTTGATACATAATGATTTTGCGTAGAAATGTTAATAGAATGAAGCGAGGGAGCGAAATGAGACAGAAAAAGGAGCAGAAGAAACAATCGAAAAAGAAAAAGACTCATATTCCTTTTCGGTTAAATGTACTATTTTTTATTGTCTTTCTTTTATTTTCAGCTATTATAATTCAATTAGGTAAAGTACAAATCATTGATGGAGAAACGTATAGAAATGAAGTAAACAAAAAGGAAGATGTAACGGTAAGCACTCCCGTTCCTAGAGGGAAAATGTTTGATCGGCAAGGTCACGTTATTGTAAATAATAAACCATTGCGAACCGTTACATATACGAAAATGAGAGGAGTAGACTCGAAAGAAGTTTTACAAGTAGCAAGAGATTTAGCCAAGCTGATTGAAATGTCGCAAGAGGACATGGATAAGTTAACAGAGACAGATAAGAAAGATTTTTGGATGCAGTTAAATGAAAAGCGGGCAGCAGCGAAAGTAACGAAAGAAGATGAGAGTAAATTTAGAAAGCAAGAAATAGAAGGAAAAGAATTAGATAAAAAAGTAGAAGAACTGCGCCGGGAAAGAATTACACAAGAAGAATTAAATGAGCTTTCAAAGGAAGATATAGAAGTATTAGTAATTAAAAGCAAAATGAATGCGGGATATAAAATGACGCGGCAAATCGTTAAAAAAGATGTAAGTCAAAATGAATATGCTGTCGTTAGTGAAAGATTGGCAAGTTTACCGGGGGTAGATACGACAGTAGATTGGGAACGTGAATACCCAAATGATAAAATACTTCGCTCTATACTAGGTAGCGTTTCTAATGAAAATGAAGGGTTGCCAAGAGAACAATTAGATTATTATTTAGTTCGTGATTATAATCGAAACGATCGTATTGGTAAAAGTTACATTGAAAAACAATACGAAGATGCACTACATGGAACGAAAGAACAGTCTAAAAATATTATGGATAAAGCAGGGAAAATTGTTCGAACAGAAAAAGTGACCGAAGGAAAAAGTGGAAATAACTTAATGTTAACAGTCGATATGGATTTACAGAAAAAAGTAGAGGGAAGCCTTGAAAAGAATTTACGAGCTTTTCATGCTGCAGAGCCGATGATGGATCGTGCGTTCGTAGTAATGATGAATCCGAAAAACGGTCAAATTTTATCAATGGCAGGAAAGAAAATTGTAAATAAAGATGGCGGTATGCAAATAGAAGATTATGCATTAGGAACGATGACAAGTTCTTATGAGTTAGGATCAACTGTAAAAGGTGCTACTTTATTAGCTGGATATCAAACAGAAGCGATTAAGCCATATACACATTTCTTTGATGCACCAATGTATTTTAAAGGAAGTTCTAAGCCGAAGAAATCGTGGAAAGAATTTGGGGATATTGATGATTTAAGAGCTTTACAAGTTTCATCAAACGTTTATATGTTTAATACAGCTTTAAAAATGGCAGGCATTAATTATGTCCCAAATAATCCATTAGATATTAAACAAGAAACATTTAATAAAATGCGCTACTATTTTAGACAATTTGGCCTAGGTGTGTCGACTGGTATTGATCTGCCAAATGAAGCAATCGGTCAAGTAGGTAGAACTGATAACATACCCGGATTTTTACTTGATTACGCGATTGGACAGTATGATACATACACGCCTCTTCAGCTTGCGCAATATATTTCCACAATTGCAAATGGCGGTTACCGAATGAAACCACAAATTGTACAAGAAGTTAGAGAGCAACCGAATAGACCAGAGGATGTAGGAAAAGTCGTTCGGTCGATTGAACCAGTTGTATTAAATCGAGTGGATATGGACACTTCGTACATTAATCATGTAAAAGAAGGGTTTAGAAGAGTTTTTCAAGAAGCTGACGGAACAGGTACCGGAACGTTTAAAGGTTTACCATATAAACCAGCGGGAAAAACAGGAACAGCTGAGACAGTATATGGTGGAGAAAGTGATATTGGAAGAGATGAGAATAACAACCGAAAAAAATGTTATAATTTAACTCTTGCCGGTTATGCACCATATGATGCTGATCCGGAAGTAGCTTTTTCAGTTGTTGTACCATGGGTGAATGATGATAAATCAGGAATTAATTCTGCGATTGGTAAAGAGATTTTGGATGCGTATTTTGAATTAAAAACAAATAGATCAAATACAAATTCAATTCCAGTAGAACAACCGAACAAGGCACAGTAAAAATAGTATCACTGCATGGAAACATATTGTGCAGTGATATATTTTTTGAGTTAAAAAGCGCTTTATAAGGTGGGAATGGATATGAAAAAGGAAATTAAGAGAGGCTGGGGGAAGTACATACTATTTATATTGGTGATGGTAATAGGCTACCATTCTTTTACTTTATGTAAAGTGGAAGGGGAATCGATGCAGCCGACTTTATATGAAGCAGATTACGTATTTGTAAATAAAGCAGTAGTACGTCTTTCTAATTTACAACGCGGAGAAATTGTTATTATAAAGGAAGCGGATGAATCGAAATATTATGTGAAACGTGTAATAGGGCTTCCGGGTGATGTAATTAACATAACGAACGGAAAGGTATATGTGAACGATAAAAAGCAAGAAGAACCATATACGAACAAAGATTTATTTAACAACACACAAGTGTTTTATAACTTTCAAAAGACAAAAATTCCGCCAAATAAGTTATTTGTAATGGGAGATAACCGCGAAGTAAGTAGAGATAGTCGAAATGGCTTAGGATATATTGAAGAAGATAACATAATTGGCAAGGTGGAATTCGTATATTATCCTTTTTCAAAAATGAAAATGATAGAATAAGTGGGGGAGAAGCAAAACCCCACTTATTAAAGTTTCACTTTATTTTCTTTAAAAAACCTTTTGGATTAAATGATATGAAAAATTTATGTTTAGACTCGTCGATTATGAAGTTATTATTTTTAGTTAAAAACTCATCCACAGCCTCCATCGGACCAGGACCCCAATCGGGAAGAAGCGGATTTCCATTAATGGAGGTATCTTCTACAATCATATAACTGCCAGTAGTGACGATAGATTTATATAGTAATAGTTCTTTGGATACATGCTCTTTACTATGATCAGAATCTAAAATAACTAAAACCACATCATCAGGTTTGCGCATGCTTACTATTGTTTGGACGGCCTGCACAGAAACAGAAGAGGCTGTTAAATACGTAATCCGATTATGTGATGGCCGATTTGGCTGCGGAGTTATATCGATAGTAAGTACGTGACCTTTTCCAATTAAATCTAACATAGAAGCTAAATACAGTGCACTACCACCGTGAAAAGTCCCGCATTCAATAATTAAATCGGGCTTTAATTCATAAATAATTTCTTGATACAAAAAGAGGTCAGAGGGAAGTTTACAGATTGGAACTCCGAACCAGTGTGTATCGTTTAACCACACGAGGCTGTTGTAATATTGGTTTAGAAATTCATTGCTTATATTATCGATTTTAAATTCTCCTTTCTAAAAAGGATTCTCTCGTTTGACGTAAAGTGTTTACGCATGAAAGTTGTACTATATATTATGTAGTAAGGAATTGTAAGGCGAGTGTTTTTACTTGAAAATAAGCCAAATAACTCATGTGGAAAATGAAAGGAAATGATTGTATGTACAAATACACAATTTGTTTTATTAGAAAAAGCGATAAAATACTGCTATTAAATAGAAATAAAAAGCCGAATATGGGGATGTGGAATGGTGTTGGAGGAAAAATAGAAGATAATGAAACGCCATACGAAGGAATAATTAGAGAAACGTTTGAGGAAACGGGTATAGAACTTTCAAGTGTAATGTATAAAGGGACTGTTGGTTTTAAAGGTAAAGATGAGCCCCAGGCTAGTGAAGGAATGTATGTGTTCGTTGCTGATTTGCCAGATGGAATGCAAATGAATACACCATTTCGTACGGCTGAAGGATTATTAGAATGGAAAGAAATTGATTGGATATTAGATGGTGATAATAGAGGTGTTGTTAGCAATTTACCAAAATACTTACCGACAGTATTAACAGAAGAAAATAAGTTAAAACATATATTCACGTATGATAACCGGAATATTATTCATTACACAACTGCATGTTTGACAGAAGATGATGCGAATAAGCGATATGAAAAACAACTCATTTCTCAATAGAAGAGGATAGTGAAAAATCACGTTTTTGCTCTCATTATATATGCGAGGTGATTATATGTTTCAGAAATACAATTCATTGGTCAGAATTGTAATATATATGATATAACTTTTCTTATGGTGAAAGAGTAGAGAATATACGTAAACGGAACAAAAAGGAGGTGGCTTTGCCACCTCTTTTTGTTAGCTACGAATCGCCTTAATTATAAATCGATGTTGATTCACATCTAAATATCCTTTTTGCAAAATAATCTCATGTATACGATATAACTCCTCAAAGTACTTTTCGACAGTAAAATCAGGAATTTGCCACGGAATTGCTTTTAAATAATAGATGATAGCGCCAATATCATAAAAACGTTGGAAAGGGAATTCTTCTTTTGCTTCTAAAATAGTAAATCCATTTTGGTTTAACTCACTGCATGCAGTTTCGAGAGACCAATTTGCAAACTCACTATTTAGAGGCGTACCCAATTGTTCATTAAGTTCAACGCAATCAAGACCGCCAACTTGTTGTGTAAGAAATGTTCCATTAGGAGAAAGTATTCTATTTACCTCAGAAGCAGAATAGGATTCATGTTGATTCAGAATGAAATCAAACTGTTCATTTTGAAATGGTAAAGCAGTATCATCACTTACTGCCACAACTGTAACCCCTAAAGGTTCTAATTTCTTCTGAGCAATTGGCACGTTTGGAGCGTAGCCCTCAGTAGCGAATGTAGTTGACGGGAACGGTTGTAACATAGATAAAAACTCTCCGCCACCAGTACCCATATCGAGCATTGATTCTGCACGTTGCATAAGCTGAAAAGCAGTACTGCCGTACGACCACGATAATGGCTCGCTCTTCATTCGACCCGTTTCTGAAATGAAAGAAAAATCCCAGCCACTAAAGTTTGTATTTGCACTTTCTAATAAAGTTAAAAATAATGGATCACGTTTCATAAATTTGTCCTCCTATTTTTTAATGGATAATATGATGAGAAAAGAAAAAGGGAGGACCTCTTATTAAAATGAAGCAGTTTTATGTTTCATGTTCGAATAGATTCATATAAATTCGCTCCTTGTGAGAATGGTTATTTATATATTCGGGATAAATAAGTGGAAATCCTTTGATCAAGAGCTAGGGAATTTAGTAGATATGACTAAGGAAGTTCTAAATCGCTTGGAAAGCATGATAAGTGATAAAAATATATTAATTGGAATGCACCGAGAGAAATAATCGTTATTCACGAAAAAATATAGATGGAGGAAGCTTTGTTAAACCTGTTGAAGAATGCAATAGAACATTCTAAACCAGGTGGTAACATAATGATTCAGGTCAAAAATTCTCCAATCTATATCGAACTAGTGATCCAAGATTTTGGAGAGGGAATTTTAGCTGAAGAATTACCTCATATTTTTGAACGATTCTATAAATCAAGTAGTTCTAAAAAGCTTGGCTCGAATGGAATTGGGTTGGCACTTGTCAAAGCTATTATTTAGGCTAACTAACATATTGTATGTTTCAGTATCTATTTTATAAAAAAGAAAATAGATGTAACGGTCCTCCTTTTAATAAAAAAATCCTATAAAAATATAGTGCTCTTAAAAAATTTTGTTACAAATTTGTTTTGTTTGACTTTAAAAAAGGAAAGTAATATTTATTTGTAGAAAATTTTTAAGGATAAAAATAGGATGAATATCCATGGTAAGAAAAAGGGGGCACTTAAATGTTAACAAATGATTTAGATTTTCGATTAGAACCACGTTTAAAAGAACTGTATGAACAACATAAAATAAGAGCGCAGAAGATAGACTGGGCTTATCATGAGTTTTTACCATGGGATAAGGGAATGGACTTTAAAAGAGTTCCTTGGGATGAAAGTCAAGTTACTCTCCCTTCTGGTGTAATTACGGCCATTGAAACAGCTTTATTAACAGAAGTGAATTTACCATGGTTTACAACGTATTTATCTGCGACTTTTAAAGGTTCCCTTTCTGTTATTACAGACTTTATTCATACTTGGACCTCAGAAGAGGATCAACATTCGAATTTATTAGAGACATATTTACTACTCACTCGAAGTGTAAACCCTAAACGTATACATGAATTAAGAAAATCAGTCGTTGAGTGTGGATTTGAGCCTGATTTTCATACACCAATCGAAGCCATGACATATACGACGCTACAAGAACTTGCAACAATGGTGTTTTACAATAATGTAGCTAAGGTGGCAAGTAAGCATGATCCAGATCTTGCTACATTATTACGCCGTCTTGCAAAAGATGAAACACTTCATTATGCGTTTTATCGAGACGTTATTCGAACACATTTAGAATTGGAACCAAATTATTGCTACCATATTGCCAATGTGATTAGGAATTTTAAAATGCCAGGTGCCGTCATGCCTGATTTTGAAAATAGAATGGCTGTGATTGCAAAAGAAGCAAACTATGGCCCACTACAATATTTTGATCAAGTACTTGATGTAGTGGTTGAGTATTGGGGGTTAAAAGATTTACGACCAATTGCCCCTCTAGCAGAAAAAGCAAGAATTGAGATTTTGGAGTATCATATAAGATTGAAAAAAATACGGGATCGATTTGGCCGTTTTCAAGGGGAAATTGATCTACGTTAATGGGTGGAGATTTCAGGATATACGCGTATGGATTCCCTTTTCTTTTATTGGAAATCTCGAACGCTCTTTGGTATTTTACGGCTGTTTTACTTGATTTAACTTTTGAAGAAAAAAACTAATTGACACCTAAAATTAACTTGTGATATCATTGAGTATTTGATAAAAAACAACATATGTGTTAAGCTTGAAAAGGTTACCACATATGGAGGTGGATTATATGTTTCAAATTGGCGATAACATTGTTTATCCAATGCACGGAGCAGGTATAATTGAAGCCATAGAAGAAAAAGAATTCTCAGGGGAAAAACAACAGTATTATGTCATCAAAATGTCAATCAGTAATATGCAAGTCATGATTCCTACGGGTAAAATATTGAATTCGAATATACGCCCAGTTACTGATATACTTGCATTAAAACACATTATACACATTTTTCAGCATGAAGAATCATGTAAATTACTGCCGTGGAAACAAAGGCATAAAGTGAACACGGACAAAATAAAAACGGGTGAAATACAAGAAGGTGCTGAAGTTGTACGCGATTTAATGCGTATGAAGAAAGAAAAAACACTGAATACAAGTGAAAAAAAATTGTTGGATGATGCATATAAGTTTTTGGTCAGTGAACTAGAATTAATTAAAGGAATCACTGAAAATCAAATAAAAAGTTTCTGTTAAGGTTTATTATAGATAATGTATTATATCTCCCGAAAACATCCTGAATTTTTCGAGAATATGATGAGTATTAAAAGTAAATCATTTCAAAGACATTCAATTTCTTCAACTCACTTTTAGAGTAGGAACCTCTTTTGTTATTATTTCAATCTAATCCATTTTTATTTTTAAATTTATTTTACGAACATTCGAAGTTTCATTAAATAACTCGATTAAATAGTCACTTGATTTTTGCAATCCTGATTCACACTGGCACGGACAAGGAGCCGTAAGGATGAAAGAGAGGTAGGGCTTTCATTGTTTTAGGTAATATACTATCTAAGTCATTATTTCTAGAAGAAAAAACAATCAATCTCACCGCCAGCTTTAAGAGTTCCTTACATCTACTGAGACAGTGAATAGTAATTGTTTATCTTCTTTACGTAAAATTGATAAACGAACTGGTAACACCATATGGTAAACTACAAAAAATGGTTTCCAGACCAAGAAACCATTTTTTATTTTATTTACATAACAATAGTAAATTAAGCAGTAAGAAGGAGTCCGCACATGAAAAAAATGTTAACAAAAGAATTAAGTAATGAATTAAAGAAGCGAGAAGGGATTATTTCTATTACAGTTGAGCCTTATGAAAAAATTGAAGTTGGTGGAATTCGTGTAGATGGACCAGCTATTATTCTAATTAATCAAGAATAGGTAAAAATAGTTGCATGCAAGGAGAAAAGGATCAGCCTTTAAGAAAAGGGGGATCCTTTTTGCTTGCTGCAGCTAATATGGGATATACATAACTTTTATCTGATGTGTTGGGGTTAAAAGGAAGGAGAGGATGGAGATTATCATGGTGGAAAGCTTAATATTGGTAGGATTTCTTTTTACGTTATATAAATTAGTTGATAAAAAAACAAACTAATTATTTAAAACGATAGATTGTTTCCTTTTTAAGGGCGAGATTTATCTGAGAGTGAAATGGATCATCTAAAGGAGGAATTAAAATGGATGCAAGGAAAGAACGCATAAAATACGAGAAGATGTCAAAGAATTATGATCGTATTTATTTAGTTTCGTTTATCCTATTAATTGTACTTGTTTGTAGTAGTGTGATTATCATAGGAGCTACAGGCGGAAAATATGGAGTGTTTTTATTGTTAGCAATTTTACTTAACGCACGTATTACGAAAGAATCTCAAAAAAAGTATGAGCACTATTCTAATAAAGGGCGTATTTAAAATGATACATAACCAGAAAGGAACAACCTAGATGTATATTCAAAATATCCCTTTATCATCTCCTATTAACTAGTAAAAGTAACTTTATATAAATCATTTTTTTAGCAATGTAGAAATAGAAACCGTACCCTATTAAAATGTTATTTCCGTCCATATAATGAATTATCCTTCTAGCATATTTATAAGATTTATATCATATATTAGTAGAAAGAATGCAAGTTAGAAAGGAGTTTTATAGAATGAGTTATTTGGAGGGAAATGACTTTAGTAAACAAAATATGGTAAGTGTGCCTAATCCCTATGTATATCAGACATTACAATCAGTAATTGGTAAACATGTGGTTATTGAAACTGTAAGAGGCAATATAAGAGGTAAATTAAAGGATGTGAAACTAGATCATTTGCTCATTGAAGATACGGTGCCATATATTGTACGCATTCAACAAATTGTATGGATTATGCCAAAACAATAATCACATGTAATTTGATTTATAATAGATTAGCATTATAAATCAAATAAAAACACAGGGTTTTATCTCTGTGTTTCTTCAAATTTTCGTTTTTGGATATATGCTTGAGCATGGATAATTTCTTTCTGAAGTTCTTTTAATTCTTCCGTAGATCCAGATTCAATCCTCATGTACGTAGTAACTAGACTAATCATCATATCCATCTTCTCTACTATATTTTGAATGACCTGTTCAGATTGCTCTTTTTTAGGGTGTTGTATTGCTGTTAGAGCATTTTCTATATAATTGTTCTTTCTTTGCTGGATATCATAAATAAACTGTTTTGTGTTTGAGTTCATTTGTTATTCCTCCGTTTTGGATATACTTCTATTCTATCATATTTGAATGGTGAATATTAGATTCCCCTAAATATACACCTGTCACATACATCTCCTCAAATATAGAAACTAATTCCTTAACGTACAGGGAGCTAATCAAAATATGTTAATTTTGTGTCTAAACGTACAATTTTCGTTTTTGATATGGTGAGCCCTAATTGTAGTGCCCAATCCGATGTAAATTCCTCAATAACAACAGATTTTTCCATATCTCTAATACCCTTATGTATTTTGTGCTTGAATATAATATCAGATTTAGATAAGCAAAACTATTTCAAGTGAATAGAATCCACTCTTTAAGAATACATAAAAAATATATATACAAGCGTATTCTAATCACTGCATCATTGGTGAAAGTAGAATTCTATAAATTTTGGAGGAAGAGATATGCAAAAAAAGGTTCTCCTGTTTACAGATTTAGGGATTGATGATGCGTTTGCTATACTGTACACCTTTTTTCGTAAAGACATTCAACTTGTAGGAATTGTGGCCGATTATGGAAATGTATCAAGAGAAGATGTAATAAGAAATATTAACTATTTAAAGTACATTGCGGGAAGAGAAGAAATACCTGTATTCCTTGGTGCTTCTGTACCGTTGACAGGTATAGTGATTCAGTATTTCCCTGAGGTACATGGAAAAGTTGGATTAGGACCTATTATTCCACCTGAAATTTCATATCCAGTTTATCCTTTAAATGATATTTATCAAATTATAGAATCAAATTTAGAAGATCTTACAATTATCAATTTAGGAAGACTTTCTTCGCTAGCTACGACTTTTGTATTAAATTTAGAAACAATGCGAAATGTAAGAGAATGCATTTGCATGGGGGGAGCTTTTTTCTATCCAGGTAACGTAACTGCTGTGGCTGAAGCTAATTTTTACGCAGACCCGTATGCAGCAAACTTAATTCTGCAGCATGCAAAGAACTTGACGATTATTCCTTTAAATGTGACTCAACACGCGATTGTTACACCCGAAATGGTCCAGCAAATTGATGCATTTCATCGGAGTACACAGGATCTTGCAGGACTCATCATCAAACCTATGTTAGATTATTATTATAATTTCTACTCCAAGTCTAATCCTGGTATAAGTGGAAGTCCTATGCATGATTTTGTAACAGTTTGGTATTTGCTAAATCAAGACGCTGTTAGTCTTTCAAGAGTACCTATTAAAGTAATCCCTGATCAAGGAGAAGGATTTGGTCAAAGCATTGCAGATTTTCGTTTTGTTACTAATCCAGGCTATAAAACGCATAATGTAGCTTTTCAGTTTGATTATGAAAAATTTAAGAAAGATATTATGGAAACGTTCCTAAAGAAGAGAGTGTAATAGACTTTATTAACTTCAGATAATACGGATTATGAGAATCAAATGTCACTTAACTTAACTTAACTGTAAATATCAAATTAACAAAACAAGTTCCCCTAAAATAAAAAAGACGTTGACTTCTCTATGTAATTAACTGTCGTTTCATGTCCAGCGATGATGAATAGCCAAATTGTCGAAAGAAGCTCGTTCTTATTCAACTTGTTTTCTTGCTCTCTTGTTTGAATGAGATCGTTTATCAAATCAGAATCAGGATTTAGACGCTTTTCGTTAAGTAATGTCTCAATGTAATGAATAAACTTTTAAGTGTTGTTTTAACTTCAGTTCCCTGAATAGGTTCCACAGAGGTGTCCATGAGTTTTTTGTCTATTTGCGGAACTGGTTTCGATCAGTGGCGGGAATCCCAAGCACCTCTGAAATGAAAATAATGGGTAGTGGTTAAGCAAAATCTGCAATAATTTCCATCTTTCCTTGTTCTTGTACAGCAACTAACAATTCGTCGGCAAGTTGCTGAATACGGGAACGAAGGTCCTCAATCATACGTGGTATAAAGGGTTTAGAGACCATCCGACGCAGGCGAGTATGATTAGGAGGATCTACCGTAAGCATATTCGGACTCTAGATTCTACAACATTTCAACTTACAGACAAGTTTTCTTGACATATACATTATTTTAGACGAGCCTTTTATAATGCATATAGGGTAAATTGTTAAATTTTGATTTTTTATATGTAAAATGATAATAAAGTTATTTAATTTCAAAAGTCCAAATAAGTATAACCCGATCTAAATTTAGATCGGGGTTAAAAATATAGTTGTTTAATCTTGATGTAAGAAACGTCACTAGATTGAAAAATATAACAAAAAAGTTATTGAAAAATGAATCTTTTCACTTGATATATATTTCTTCTGGAGCATTTATACATTTTCATAGTAACCAACCAGCTAATCAATATGATTCCTGCAAAAAGTAATAGTAAATTACTATACAAATGAGTGAAAGAATTAGCATTCATAGGTAGTAATTTTCGGTTTAGCAAATGTATCGATAATAATCCACCTACAATCGCAATCCCCATTCCTTTCGTTAGAAAGCCTGGGAAATTAAGCAAACTCATTCTAGTACCAGCAGCCTTTTGTTCCAAACTACTGAAACACTGATAGAGATAACTGTTTTGGTCATGAACTCACTGTTGTAATATGTCTAGTGTGTCTTCATGGTATGTTTCAAGAAAAGGCCGAATGGCATATTCAGCAGTATTCCTTTTTGTTATTTCATACATTGCGTTGAATGAAGTTTCAAAATCGTTAAGCCCATATTTTTCAACGTATTTTGCAATAGGCATGTACATATATCCGTTTGTAAATGTGCCTACTTCTGTTGTATTTTCTGGTCCCAATGTTTTCAGTAAAATATGTATTGCTTCATTAAAATTTTTTTGTAATGCATCGTGTAATTCATCTGCTATTACTTCTATACGTTGCTTTAACTCTAAATTTTCAACTTTACATGTTACGGAAGATACGAAGTTTCTTTTAGAGAAATTAAGATTGTGTTTACAAATAGAGTTAGCCATACTTTCTGCTAATTCTTCATTAAATAAAAATTTTAACGGAACATATTTACCCATGTTTTCACCTCAATGGTCAGCTAAAAACAATTTTTATTTTTTAATCGACAATCCATAAACCAAAGTCTCACTCGGAGTCGTAATACTAAAACCTGTCGTCTTATAATCAAGTTTCACTGTATCACCAGTGTAATCTTTCGTGAATGAATCCATTTGTACGATAAGCTCTGCATCTTCATATACAACATCATCTGTGTTATATGTATCCCAAATTAAATCGACATCAACGAAAATACTACAAGAGTTCGTCATTGTTCCTCTAATACGAACGATCTTTTTATCTTCGCGTTCTAATCTATGTATAGCTGCTTTTGCTTCATCAGTAATACGAATGTTCATTGTATCCCAACCTTTATTTATATTTCTTCTATTATTGCAAAAACAGGAGCAATAGGGAAGCAAAGAGGTTTGTAACAAAAAACGAGCAAACAAATTTGTTTGCTCGTTTCACTTTATTTTAATTCACATTTATCAAGTGGAATCACTTTTGTTTTTTTCGTAAATTTATAACCTAACCATAGTACTAAGAAGAGTGGTAAACCGATGTAAGAAACGAGTACACCGTTCCAATCAATTGCTTCACCCATAAATGCGCCGTAGTTTTGTCCTAAAATTACGATGATACAAAGTGTAAATGCGAAGATTGGACCGAATGGGAACCATTTTGCTCTATACGGTAAGTCTTTTAAATCTTTTCCTTGTGCGATATATGCTTTACGGAAACGGTAATGACTAATTGCAATTCCGACCCATGCGATAAAGCCAGACATTCCAGATGCGTTTAATAACCAAATGTATACAACACCGTCACCGAATAAAGAAGCAATGAAAGCAATACTACCAACAATTGACGTTACGATTAATGCGTTAACAGGTACACCGCGGCTATCTAATTTACCAAGAAACTTTGGTGCTTTTCCTTGGCGAGCTAAATCCCAAAGCATACGAGTTGATGCATACATACCAGAGTTACCAGCAGATAGTACAGCAGTTAAAATAACAGCGTTCATAACAGAAGCAGCAAAGGCAACGCCCGCTTTTTCAAAAATAAGTGTAAACGGACTTACTGTTACATCACTTGCAGCAAGGCTTTCAGTTGTATAAGGAATTAATAAACCGATAACGAGAATCGCAAGGATATAGAATAAAAGAATACGCCAAAAGATTGAACGAATTGCTTTTGGGATATTACGTTCTGGATCAGATGTTTCACCAGCAGCTACTCCTAATAATTCAGTTCCTTGGAAGGAGAAACCAGCTGCCATAAATACACCGATAATTGCCATGATACCGCCGTTAAATGGTGCATCTGCAACTGTGAAGTTTTTAAATCCAACAGTTTCGCCGCCCATAATTCCGAAAATCATCATGAAACCAACAATTAAAAAGATAATAATAGTAACTACTTTAATAAGTGCGAACCAATATTCAGATTCACCAAACCCTTTAACAGATAAATAGTTTAAAAGGAAAATAATAGCTAAACATAATCCACTCCAAATAAGAGAAGGCGTATCTGGGAACCAAAATTTCATAATTAATGTTACAGCTGCAAGTTCAGCAGCAATCGTAATTGCCCAGTTATACCAATAGTTCCATCCAAGTGCAAAGCCAAGTGATGGATCAACAAATTTTGTTGCATACGTACTAAAAGATCCAGTAACAGGCATGTAAGCTGCAAGTTCAGCTAAGCTTGTCATTAAAAAATAAACCATAATTCCAATTGCGGCGTATGCAATTAATGCGCCACCAGGTCCAGCTGTATGGATGACACCACCGCTGGCAAGAAATAGTCCGGTACCAATTGTACCACCGAGAGAAATCATCGTAAGGTGACGAGATTTTAATCCGCGTTTTAATTCACCTTGTCCTTGTGTAGTTTGCGTTTTAGAGGTAGATTGATTTGTTGCGCTATTCATGTTCAACACTCCTTTTCTTGTAGGTTAGGAAGGAGCGGGGGAGAAAAATACAAAAAACCGCCAAAGGAATTTGGCGGAACGTTTCACAAATAACCACCCCATCATACCCTTCCGTTAAGATAGCACCCCACGTTTACACGGTAATTTGTAAACGTGACAGTTCTGTTCCTTTCGGAGACAGCCCCAGCTCATATTTCCAGAGAAGAAATATAAACTTCGGCAACCTTTCCTTTCAAACGGAGTTGGTGACATTCTCTGTGTCTCGTCCGTTTTACTCATAAAAGTCGCAACCTCTACCTCATCGGATTGATGAGGATTTGATATATTGCTAAGATTTTTAATATATGGCAATTGTAATGACTTTCTGAATATATTGCAAGATATTTTGTTAGGAAAAGTCAAAAAATATCGGTTATTGTATAGGAAACGCTTGCAAAACTCCACCCGAACCTACTATTATGTAGCAATAAGCAAAGAAAAAATTGTTATACAAATGTTTCGCAAAAAATATTGAAAAACCCTCTAAATTAAAAGAAAATTCAGAAAAATATAATTCGACATAACTATCAAAAGAGGATTATTCCTTAAATTCGTTTCAAAGAATAAGTATAAATTTAACGGATAGAATGAATATTCTTTTTATTTTTAGTAAAATTGAGGTATTGTTTAATTGAAAAGGGGAAATCAATATGAAATTAGAAACAGAAAGGCTCTATATAGTGCCGTGTACAGAAGAGAGGATTCAAATTGCTAACGAGCAAGGATACAATAGCGGTCCGCATATTGTAGGGCATGTAAAGAATGTAAAACAAGATGCAGCTATATTACCATGGGGTGCGTGGTATGTTCTTCGGAAAGAAGATGATAGCTTTTTAGGTGATATTGGGTTTAAAGGGAAACCAAACGAGAAGCAAACAGTAGAAATTGGCTATGGATTTATTGAGAAATATTGGAATCAGGGCTATGCAACAGAATCTGTAAGAGAACTAATCGATTGGGCTTTCAAAACAGGAGAGGTAGAAACAATAATTGCAGAGACACTCCTAGATAACTATAGTTCGATTCGTGTTTTAGAAAAGTTACATATGAAGAGAGTAAATGCTACAGAAACGATGATTAATTGGAAAATAGAAAAATAAAAAATACCGCTCGAAGTATATCGGGCGGTATTTTTATCGTTATGGTAGCATTTGTTTTTGATCATTCGGATATCCGGCTGTCGATGCGTTAGAACGCTTGGAATGATTGCGAACAGCAATGAAAATAGAAATAATAACGACAAGACCAACTGCCACGTAAGAAAGTGAAATAATAGTTGGATCCACTTTAAATGTAGTCAGCAGTGTACGTATATTCGTAAAGATAATAAGACCACCAACTAATACCCCAAGTAAATGTGCTGGAACGATACGAACTAACCATGCAGCAATTGGAGCTGCGACAATACCGCCAAGCATTAAGGCAAATACCCAAACCCAGCTTACTTGTTCCCAGCCAAGTGAGATGAAGAAACCAATTGTTGCAGCGAGTGAAACAGGAAATTCACTCGTATCTACAGATCCAATAACTTTTCTAGCTTCATTTCCTCTTGCTAGAAGAACGGGTGTCGTAATCGGCCCCCAGCCACCGCCACCAGTTGAATCAACGAATCCAGCGAATAAACCAAGCGGCACAAGTTGTTTTGCAGACATACGCTTATTTGAAGCAACAATTTGTTTTTGAAGGACGAATCGTAATAAAATATAAACCCCTAAAGTAAATAAAAAAACGGAAATGTACGGTTTAATTACATCGCCAGGTAAATTACTTAAAAAACATGCCCCAACAAATGCACCAATTGCTCCAGGTAATGTAAGTCTGGAAACTGTATATTTATCAACGTTTCCAAATTTGATATGAGATGCACCGGAAGCGGCGGTTGTAACGACTTCAGCTAAATGAACAGAAGCGGAAGCTACAGCCGGTGCGATACCAAACATTAATAATAGTGAGGTAGATGTTACCCCATACGCCATTCCAAGTGCCCCATCAATCAATTGAGCGAAAAATCCGATAATAGCAAAGACAATTAATTTCTGCATAAATAATCCCCCTGTAATAATAAATGAAAAAGGCACTTTTCCCGTATGAGAAAAGTGCCTTTGGTTTTTCCAATCAGCAATAATTAAATTTGTTTCATTATAATACATATTAATCGTATAAATCAACTGGGTTTTAAAGTTTTTTGAATTGAATGAAAGAAAAATAAAATATACAATAAAAGGATGGAGAGAAAGGGGAGAAGGACATGTTGCGATTTGATCATCTAGTACACGCCGTACATTGTACACCGGAAGAAGCGGCAAAACAAATGCAGGCGCACGGATTTTATACTGCAATAGGTGGAGAGCATATTACTTGGGGTACTTGGAATAGTTTATGTTATTTTGATTTATCATATATCGAATTTTTAGCAGTGCAGCATGAAGAAAAAGCGAAAGAAGCAGACAATCCATTAGTACAAGAAACAGTAGTGAAATTACAAGACGGAGAAGGAATGCTGCAAATCGCAATTCGAACAGATGCAATTGAAGACCTAGCAGTAAAGTTTAGTAAGCACGGTTTACATACGATAGGACCATTTGAAGGGAAACGTATGAGAAAAGATGGCCGCCTTTTAGAATGGAAAATGTTATTTGTAAAGCAAGAAGAGAACGGACCGAAATTACCTTTCTTTATACAATGGAATGAAACGGACGAAGAAAGAAGAAATGATTTACGTAACATTGGAACAATCACGGAACATAAAAATAAAGTACAACAAATTGAAACGATCCATTATGCAGTGAAAAACGTTCGAGAAACGGTGCGGAAATGGAAAGAAGTAATGGGGCTATCTACAAGCTCAGTTGTGAAAAGTGAAAAATGGAATGCCGAGTGTCAAAGTGTAGTATTTGGAGATATTCATGTGCAGTTTTGTGAGCCGATTGGAGAAGGGCTAGTGCTAGAACATCTGAATAAGAATGGCGAAAATCCTTTTGCAGTGGAGTTTAAAGGTGAAAATAAACGAGAGCATGAAGTGCTAGGTAGTTTGTACATATATTGATAGAGGTGAACTTTGTGAAGGAAACGCTTAGAGAGATAGAGAGAAAACTAGAATGGCCTCATATTGTAAAGTGTACAGCTATATCAAAAGGTTTTTCACATGAAGAGAAATATAAAATAGAGTTAGAAAACAGAGTAACATATTTTGTAAAAGTATGTGATGCTGTTCATTTTGAACGTAAACAAGAAGAATATATGTATATGAAACAATTAGAGTCATTACATATTCCAACGCCTAAGTTAATTCATTTTATAAAACTTGAACAAATAAATAAATGTGTTCAAGTATTTGAATGGATCCAAGGTATAAATGGTGAAGAAGGTTTAGGGAAGCTATCCGTGGAAGAACAGTACCATGCAGGAAGAAAAGCAGGAGAAGTACTAAAGAGGATTCACTCAATTGGAAGAGAAAGTGCAAGTAATAAATGGGAAACGGTTCGATGGAATAAATACGAAAGATACGTAGAAGCGTTAGCAAATTATGAAATAGACTTCCTTGATTTGAAGCCAGTATTAAGATTTGTAGGGGAGCATAAACAATTATTGAAAAATCGCCCTATTACCTTTTTACACGATGACTTCCATCCAGCAAATAGTATGATTCATAATAAGGAGTTTATCGTTATCGATTTTGGTGGATATGATTTTGGTGATCCAATACATGATTTTTATAACGTAGCGATTTTTACTACAAGAATAAGTAAACCATTTGCGGTTGGACAAGTTCACGGATATTGCGGAGGCGAACCGTCGCTTCATTTTTGGAAACTGTACTCATTATATGCAGCAATGACATTCCCAGCTGATATCGTATGGACAAACCGAAGCACGCCACATTTAGTAAATGATATGAAGGAAAGATTGAACGGAATTTTAGAAGATCATAATCATTTTTCATCCTATATTCCAAAATGGTATCAATCACAACATGAGGATATAATAAACTATAAGTAATGGAGGGATTCATTTGGATAAAATAGCGGTAATTTCAGATATACATGGTAATATTCCAGCATTAGAATCTGTACTGCAAGATATTAAATTAAGAGGAATCGAGCGCGTCGTGTGTCTTGGAGATTTAGTCGGAAAAGGTCCTCATTCTAGCGAAGTGATTGAAATCATTCGTAAAGAATGTGAAGGAGTTGTAATGGGGAACTGGGATGATTTCATTACAAAACCGACTGAATTTGAAACGTTAAAATGGCATCAAAAACAATTATCGGAAGAACAAAATGACTATTTAAGAAGCTTACCATTTTCAATCGAATTTTTTATGAGCGGCAAACTGATACGTATGTTCCACGCTTCACCGAGAAGTTTATATGAAAGAATTCAACCACATGCCTCAAGAGAAGAGCGTATTAGTATGTTCGAAAATAGTGAGCTCACAGAGAATATAGAAGGGGAAAGAAAACCAGATGTCGTTTGTTACGGTGACGTTCACCAAGCGTTCGTTCAAAATTTCAGAGGGAAAACGTTATGTAATGCCGGTAGCGTAGGAAACCCACTTGAAATAACACAAGCTTCCTATTTAATATTTGAAGGAACTTACAATGAAAAAGAAGCAGCGAGCTTTTCTATTCAACTCGTACGAGTACCGTATGATATTGAACTAGCCATCAGACTAGCAGAAGAACTCGATATGCCAGAAATTGAAGAATACAAACAAGAATTACGGACTGCTTTATATCGAGGGTTTAAGGGAAAGTAAGCCAATCATAATATATCAACGATTTTTTTCGATATATCGACGATTCGAAAAAGAATATTGACTTGCCGACAAATAGCGACATAAGTTATAACTCATAATTATATTATGTAAACCGATTGTGTGGAGGCAATATCATGAACCGAAAACAACAAATCAAAAAAATTGCAGATCATATTTTAAAGCTAAACTTAACCCATCCAACAAGAGTTGGAGTAAGTGGTATTACAGCGTCGGGAAAAACAACATTTGCAAACGAACTAGCGGAAGAAATAAAAAAACGAGGATTACCAGTAACACGCGCCAGCATTGATGATTTTCATAATCCGAGAGCAATTCGATACGCGCAAGGAAAAGAATCTGCAAGAGGGTATTATGAAGATGCACACGATTATACAGCTTTCAAAGAAAGATTATTAAAGCCTTTAGGGCCTAACGGGAATTTACAATATGATACGATTTCTCATAACTTAATAACGGATATACCTGTCCATAATGGGCAGCTATTGGCTCAACCTAATATGGTACTAATAGTAGATGGGACGTTTCTATTGAAAAAAGACGTAGAGCATTTATTTGACTATAAAATTTTCGTAGATACAGATTTTGAGATTGCGAGAAAACGTGGTGCAAAGCGCGAGACTGAGGCTTTTGGAAGTTATGAAGAAGCTGAGAAAATGTTTTTAAACAGATATCATGCGGCCTGTAAGATGTATATAGATGAGCATAATCCGAAAAGTTGTGCGGATGTTGTATTTCAGAATAGTGATTTAGGAAATCCAGAAGTTATATTTCATGAATGAGCGTATTACATAATCAGAAATATATGTATAGCCTTTTGTTTATTGTTATAATTAAATTAATTTTATGAAGCAAATAAAAGGGGATAAGACAATAAAAAACGCAAAAAGGGGACAAGAAATATAATGAATGAAGTACTAGAACTAAAAGAAGAACTACTACAAATTAAAAATAATAATTATGCTGTACCAGAAGACGTAGATGCTTATCCATATGCACAGTGGATGTTAGATTATATCGGGTCAACTGATGCTGAATTACGCGATGATTTAATTTATAGTACGCTTCACAAATGGATTACAAATGATGTGTTTAGACAAAAAGAATTACGAGGATTAATGCTGCAAGCAATTAGCCCTGATTATTTATTTTATAAAATTGGTGAAAAGGGAACAGATTCTGTCTTTAAACGTGCATTTTCTGTATTAATTCCACCACTTATTTTATCTGTTCATGAAAGAGAACCATTGTTATCTGAAGAACAACTGTACAGTGTGGCAGAACAAGTGCTGGAATATGTATATTTAGAAGAAGATGTAAGAGGCTACGTAGAAGGAAAAGGCTGGGCACACTCTACTGCACATGCAGCAGATGCGCTCGATGCTTTAGCACGTACAATCCAAAATCGTGAGTTCTCATATGCAATACTAGCTGCTGTTCGCCAGAAGGTACGCTTACATGACTACGTATACATTCACTTTGAGGATGAGAGATTAGTAGCACCAATTATGTCGTTACGTAACCAAAATCTTTTAACTGAAGAAGAGTGGAGCAACTGGTTACATAGTATAGCAATTGTTGAAGACATCCCGCATCCTCAATATGATATTTTAGTACAAAATATTAGAGCTTTCTTAAGAAGTTTATATTTTAGAGTTTTAGAGACAGAGGGTAGTACAGCCTTTACAGAGGATATATTGGAGACTTTGAAAGGGTTGCGTAGGTATTAAAAATACGTTTTTCTAAGAGAAAAGTACATAAAACCACTACCTCCCAACCATACTAAAAAATGTGTTGGAGGTGAATGTTATGGACAATAAAGACTTTGAAAAAGTTTATAATGATTACTTACATCAAGGAGAAGAACAAGCTCAATTTGAAGTAGACCATGAAGTTAATTCAGGAGCAGAACAAATTGTTGCTGTTCGTAAAAATGATGATGGTGATTTAATTGCGTTTAAAACAAGTAGCGGGAGAGAGTTAGATTATATGACTGCCCTTGAAGAAGCAAAATCAGGGAAGTTAGCTCATGTAGACGTATTTCATAAGTATGGCAGAGATATTATACGTAGTGAACCTGATGGAATAAAGGAAAATAACTTAGATAATTTACCTTCATTTTAAACGGGTAAACCTCAAGAAGAGAATGTTCATTTGGATATTCTCTTCTTTGTGTTGCGAAGTTTTCCTTGCGAAAAGAAGGTTCATCTTTAATGAGCGATCATACTTTTAAAGAGCGCTCTAAATTTCTCTTTATCTTCTGCTGTAAATGGTTTCGGTCCCTTTGTACGCTTACCGCTTTTTCGAACCATTGCACTTAAATACCGTGTTTGTAACAATTGTTCAATGTTGTCATTCGTATACTTATAGCCTTTATGGTGTAGTACGATACAGCCTTTTGCTAAAGCGAGTGAAGCAAGACCGTAATCTTGCGTTACGATTAAATCTTCTTTTTTTGCTAACTGCATAATCCGGTAATCCGCAGCATCTGCTCCAGAATCAACATAAATTGTTTCGACACCTTTTGGCTGCTCTGCATTAGAATAATGTGAAAAGCTAGTAACGAGGGTAACAGGAATTTCCACATTCGTAGCCTCAAAAATAATTACATCTTTTACAGGACAAGCATCTGCATCAACGTAAATCTTCATTTTATCACTCCTATAAATAGGTTCGAGTTGATAATAATGGTAGATTTAGGTTTTGTCAAACGAGAAAGCTTTATTTAAAGTTATTTTCACATACCAAAATAGCCTCGCGTAAACGAGAAATACCTTCCTCAATTTGATCAATATCCACTTTTCCATAAGATAAACGTATATAACCATCTTTCGCACCGAAAATACTACCTGGCATAAAAGCAATTTCTTGTTTTAAACTTTGCATAATGATTTGTTTTTCGTTTATAGGTTCTTTTAATTTCCCCCAAATGTATATACCACCAGTAGGGTTTGAAAAAGAGATTTTATCATGAAGTTGCTCGTTTAGGGCACGAACGATAACGTCTCTTTTTTCTGCTAGTTGTTTTCGTAACGGTACGATATGAGACTGAAATGGTACAGTTTCAAAAAATTGTTGCATAAGCCACTGCGGGAAAATACTCATTCCTAATTCCATTTGGTGCCGTGCATCTGATAATCGCTCTACGACAGACTGCGGGGCGACAAGCCAACCGACTCGTAATCCTGGCGCAATCATTTTTGATAAAGAATGTACATAAATGACAGTTCCATTTTCATCTATTGATTTCAAAGTAGGACAAGGTTGTTTCTTTTCTAGCGTCAGCAAACTAGATGGATCATCTTCAACGATTGCAATTCGTAAATCTGCGCAAAGTGATAATAGTTTTTTTCTACGGTTTGGATGAAGCATCGTCCCCGTAGGGTTTTGGAAATTTGGATTTAAAAAAATCATTTTAATGCGGTGCTTTCTGTATAGCTCTTGTACATCGTCTGGATTAATGCCGTGTTCATCGACAGGTAATGGGAAAATACGAATACCTGCTGATTGGAATAACGGCAGGGAATAACAGTGTGAAGGACTTTCGAAAGCAACAGCATCACCTGGATTTAATAAACATTGCACGATAAGGTGCAGTGCTTGTTGAGCGCCGGATGTAATCATAATGGATTGTTCAGTCGCCTCAACTTTTAAATATTCCTTCATATATTTTACGACCGCTTGTCTTAGCGGGAGATAGCCTTGCGGATGATCGTAACTTAATGAATGCGTTAACGGTTGTTCACGTAAAATCGTTTGTAGTTGATCGTGAGGATAAAGATTACAACCGAGTTCTCCATTAGCGAAATCTATAATATTTTCATTTTGTTGTACTTCTGCCCGAATATGGCGAAGTAGTGGTAAGTTTGGTAAAAAAGTACCACCTTCTACGAAATTTCTCCAGTTCGGCGTTAATGTTGGAGAAACGCCCCACATATGTGTACTCACACGTGTACCTTTACCAGTCGTACTTTCTACAATTCCCATAGCACGAAGTTCATTATAAGCAGTCGTTACTGTACTTCTGTTTACATTTAACTGCGTAGCTAATTTCCGTTCTGAAGGGAGGAAGCTTCCTGGAGGAAGTTCTCCATATGTAATACGTTTTTCAATAAAGTCAACCACTTGCTGATAAATAGGGATTTTACTGTCACTATCTAGCTTCCATTCCATACAAACGCCTCCGTATCTCTTATATACATTAAGTATAACAAATTGGCTGGGTAAAAAAACAGCCAATTGGACGGTGCTATATCCAGCCAATTTTACTATGCTAAATATGGAAGGGGAGATTCGGATGAAAAGATGGCAAATGGAATGGCTCCTAGTATCAGTAGCGTTAGTATGGGGAGCAAATTATACAATAGGAAAGTATGGCGTGGCATATATGTCATCCATTCAATTTAATAGTTTACGATTTTTAGTAGCATCACCGGTCTTATTACTTATTACATTTATGATGGAACGCTCATTACGTATTGAAAGAAAAGATTGGTTACGATTAGTAGTAGTCGGTATCGTTGGTACGGCAATGTATCAAACGATGTTTATGTTATCTGTGAAATATACTTCAGCAACGAACGCCTCATTATTAATTGCGATGTCACCTATATTTACAGGGATATTAGCAGTATTGCACAAACAAGAACGTTTTTCGATGAAAGTACAAATTGGTTCAATAGTAGCGTTTATTGGTGCAGCATTTGTTTTATTAACAGGACATACAGGAGGAGCTACTTACGAATATGCGTGGCTCGGAAATGTAATTGGATTAGTCGCAGCAATTGCGTGGGGATGGTATCCAATATTAGCGCAACCTCTTATTACAAAATACTCCGCAATGAGAGTTACATCATGGTCTACTTTAATTGGAATTGTACCACTTGTTATATACTGTTTATTCAACGTAAACTCTTTAACATGGCCAGTAGATACGCCAAGCTGGGGTTCACTAGCATATTCAATCATCTTTGCGACCATCTTCGGACTAGCAATGTGGTATGTCGGTATTAGTCAAATAGGCTCAACGAAAGTAATGGTTTATATGTATCTCGTACCATTGTTCGCAGTTATCTTTGCGGCAGTTACAATTGGAGAGCAAATTAATATGATGCAACTCGTTGGCGGACTTATTATCTTCATCGGCTTATATGTTGTAAAAAAAGGCGGAATCAAAAAGCCTGCTTTCAATTTGAAAAAAGTCAGTTAATAGTAAAAATGATCTCTTTCATATAGAAGGAGATCATTTTTGTTTTCGTAATAAAAGTGCTTGTTCAACCGCCCATTTTTGATGATCGTGAATGAGAAGCTTAACAGCAAGTAATGGAGACATCCATCGTAAAACATGATCCTCCCCACAGTTTTCAGTTTGTTTCTGCACCATGTTCGCAATATAAAAGAATCCATCATTCAAATAATATGTATCTTCCTTTTCTGCATAAAAATATCGAGCCGCATTACCGATATACTGATCAATTTTAATTGCCCATCCTAATTCCTCTAGTAGTTCACGGTGCAAGCATTCTTCTTTTGTTTCATTACCTTCCATACCGCCACCAGGTAAAAAGTAACGGTCACCTTTTTGGATAACAGCAATCATTGAAGAAGATGAATGGAAAATAACTGCATAACAACTAGGTCTTAATACATAATGAACGGTACGCTTTTTCGAGCCAAACGTAAGTTTTGAAATCATAAAACACGACCTTTCTCTATAAAATACATAAAAGGGATATTAAGGTAAATGCAGAATGATATAAGTATAATCTTAATAGATTGGAGTGGTAACAACATGATAAATCGAAAATGTTCAAGGTGTAAAGAGATAACGGGTACAATACATGGGGGTAAAAAAATTAAGGAAGAATTTTTATGTGAGGACTGTTTGCAAAAAGGAATTGCGAGCGGGGAAATCGAATTATCACAAGTGGAGAAAGAACAAACTTCGTATCTTTCTATAAAAATATTAAAAATAATGAGTGTTATTTATTTAATAGTATCAATTATAACCGCTTTTTCTGCTGGAGCATTTATACAGGATCCAGGGCTTGGTGGAATATCTTTTTCAATAACAGGTGCAGTTGGTGTTATGATAATTGGATCGATATTTCAGTCTGTTCTTGTATTTTGTGGAATATGGGTATTCATCCTTTTAGTAGAAACGGTTATTAAAATTTATGAAAAAATGAAGTGAGTGAAAGGGAGAAACATATGCAAGTAAGAAACATCCAAGGGGAAGATTATGTAAAGATTCATTCTGTTTTAAATGATTGGTGGGGCGGTAGAGATATGGCTGCTATGTTGCCAAAACTGTTCTTCGTTCATTTTCAAGAAACGAGTTTTATCATTGAAGAAGATGGCGAAACGTTAGGTTTCTTATGTGGATTCTTTTCACAAACATATAAAGATGAAGCATATGTTCATTTTATCGGTGTCAATCCGAAGTATAGAAGAAGAGGAATCGCATCGACATTGTATTCTTATTTCTTTGATATCGCTCGTGCAAATAATCGTAAAGCTGTAAAAGCAATTACGTCACCAATTAACAAAAAGTCGATACAGTTTCATCAAGAAATCGGTTTTCGAATTGAGGCCGGGGATGATGAGGTAGAGGGTGTATCGGTACATACAAATTATGATGGGAACGGCGGTAGTAGAGTTTTGTTTTTGAAAAATGTGTAAAAGTAGGCTAGCTTAACGGTAGCCTTTTTGTTGTGAGGAGATAAAAATATGGAGAGTAAACAAAGTAGAAATGAATACTTACGACGCATTTATAAAGTGCAAGATTATATAGAATCACACATAAATGATTCACTATCCATTGAAGAGCTAGCGGATATAGCAGGATTTTCAAAGTTTCATTTTCATCGGATTTTCAAGGGGATAGTAGACGAGCCATTATCACGGTATGTAAACCGATTGAAGTTAGAAAGGGCAACAAATCTACTTACATATCGCACAGATATGACGATTACACATATTGCGTATCACTTCGGGTTTACAGATTCAGCAGTTTTCTCCCGCACATTTAAAAGTCATTACGGAATAAGTCCATCTCAATATCGAAACGATAATAGCAAGAATTGCAAAGACGTAAGGAGAGCTTCTCAATACAATAAGTGTAAGAAGGTTCGAGGAAATGTTGAAATTGTAACAGCGGACGATATACACGTCGCATACATAAGGCATATCGGTACATATGAAGAGTTAACGATAGCTTTTCCAAAAATGATAGAGAAATTATTTCATTACGCAGCGAAGGAAAACTGTCATGTATTTGAGGATACGAAAGTATTAACCATTTACCACGATCATCATGAATTTACTGAAGAAAATCATTTAAGAACAAGTTTATGTATAAAAATTCCAGAGGGGTCCCCAGTAGAAACGAGCGACATTGGAATAATGGTAATACCTTCTGGAAAGTATGCGGTAGGTCATTTTGAAATATTCCAGGATGAATATAAAGGAGCATGGGATTTCTTATACGGTGAGTGGCTTCCTAATAGCGGATATAAACCGAGAGATTCGTATCCTTTTGAAATGTATAAAAATGACCCAAGACGGCACCCGGAAAATAAACATATAGTTGATATATATGTACCGATCGAACCTTTTTAATTATGGGTTAAAGGGGAATAAAAATGAAAACTGCTGAAAAGTTAGATTTGATTATAAAAGAAGAGTATAAAAATATTAATGGGATGTTAGTAGTACAAAAAGGTGATGTTATTTTTGAAAAATATTATAACGGTCACGGTCCAGATGATGCATTTCATATAGCGTCAGTCACAAAAACGATTATTTCTGCGTTAATTGGACTATGTGTAGATAAAGGCTATATAAAAAGCGTTGATCAAAGAGTAATAGAATTTTTCCCGGAATATAACGTTAATTCATCTGAAATAACAGTACGACATCTGTTGACAATGACAGCTCCACATCCTTTCGTAGACTGGCAGGAACCGTTAGAAGAACTATGTATGCAACGAGATTGGGTACAGTATACGTTAAATAGGATAGGACAAGGCGGAGAAATTGGATCTTTTAAATATTCATCTGCAGGAGCACATGTACTATCAGCGATTATTACGAGTGTAACAGGAAAAAGTGCCCGTGAGTTTGCGAATGAATACTTATTTCAACCACTCGGCATGAGCGAAATTTCAAACTACACTATGAAAGCATTTGGATTTGATGACTTATTCGGAAAAGATGTAAAGGGATGGGTTCACGATCCAAATGGTATTTCGACAGGCGGATGGGGACTAACGTTAACGGTTAGGGATATGGCTAAGTTTGGACAGTTGTGTTTGAATGAAGGTATTCATAATGGAAAACAAATACTATCAAAATTATGGATAAAAGAATCGACAGAAATGAACCAAAATCAATATGGTTACTTATGGTGGTTACGAGAAGAAAATGGAATCTTTTCATACTGTGCAATGGGTGATGGTGGGAATATGGTTTGTTGTATTCCAGAGAAGGAATTGGTGGTGGTGATTGCTTCTGAGGTTATACCGAATGCACGGGATAGATGGGAATTTATTGTGGAATATATTCTTCCTTACATACAAAACAATTAAATTTAAGATATAAAGGCGGTATGAGATCTCATACCGCCTTTATGTATGGCATTTTACATAGAAAGGGAGATGGGAAAATAACTTAATGTCATTAAGTTAACTGAAAAATAAATATAGCGTAAAAAATTGTTAAGATTTCGATGCCTGGATTTTAACCTTTATTTTTCTATGTATAATGAAGCCGCATACTAAAAATATTTTAAAGAAAGGGGATGAAGTGTGTATGAAAAACGAATTAAAAGCTAATGTGCGTTTCTTGATGGCTTAAGGAAACAGAATAATATTTTAAGTTTTTTTGATAAGTACAGCGTTTATATGGAATTTGTCAAAAAGGATATTTATCTTTTTGACGTTTGGAGGGTATATGAATCTAATATTAAAAGAAATAGCAGTGAACATAAAAATATTCATTATGTTATTTATTGGATTTACTTTAACAATTCTGCCCATACTTATAGCGATGTCGATTCGAGATTATTACGATGAAAAATTTTATGAGTATAAAAATGGTTATTTTAAATATTACTATGCTATTCAGCTTACTAGTTTTGGGGAATTGGATTTTAAAGCAATCCAAGCGATAACAGAAACTAGTTTTAAGAATTCAAGTGTTATTACAAATGATATGAGAACCAGACTGCCAGGCATAGGTGAAGTAACGATGGTTGGTCTTATAAATAAAAATTGGTCTCCGCCTTTAATAAAGGGTTCTCATATGGAAGATGGGGAAGAAAATAGTGTAATTGTCGGAAAGAGAATTTATAAAGAATCTGAAACAATAAAACTGTTTAGTAGAGAATATAGAGTTAAAGGCGTGAGCGCTGCGAATACCGGATACGCATATGACTACAATGTTTTTGTCGGCTTAAGTGACATGCCTGATGAGATAAAGCGACGTATGCAAAATGAAAATACATTTGAAATGATAGTAAGGTCTAACGAAAATCCTAAACAAGAAATAGATACATTTATTCGGTATGTTAAGCAAAATAGAACTGATACAAATGCGAAAGTGATAAATGAAAAAGAGAATTATGAGAACGAAAAAAGCTCGAATAAAGCTATGAGAGCACAACTTACTCTTCCGTACAGTCTACTTTTTATTGCTGTAATGAACTGTATAATTGCGAGTTATTTTTGGATTTACACGAAGAAGAAGAGTATTTCCTTAAGGAAAACGTTGGGAGCAAGCAATTTGAATTTATTTGTATTTATATTTAGCCAATTATTCATATGCGCAATCGTTGCAGTCATTTGTGCGATATGTATGCAGTGGATTTTAAGTACAATGAATAAAAGTATAGTATATGTAATGGGTTTTACTATTCATATAGATGTTTTCAAAGTTGTGATGAGTGTAGTAATTTCCTTGTTTATTTCGTTCATCACCGCTGTAATACCATTTTTCAAAATACTTAAAATTGAACCTGCTAAAGCGTTAAAGGAGTAAATAAGATGAGACTAAAAAGTGCTCTTATGGCTTTGAAAAATAGATTGCTCATTTCCATATTTCTCTTAATACAATTCACGTTTGGATTAGCGGCAATAACCCTTTCAATTAATACACTTTATAATTTTTACTATCTTGGAAACAGTTCCAACTCGTTGCTAGATTTAGAAAGTACATATTTTATCACTTATGATGAGATGACTACTGATAGGTTGAAGGCAGATCAATTTAATAAAGGGCAAATCGAAGAAGTTTATAAAAAAATCCAGCAAAATAAAGATGTGATTTCGTATGGTACATACGAAGAGAGCATAATCGAACTAGAATCAAGCAATCGACTGCTCCAAGAAATTATGTTAGAAGAATTGAAAAATAAAACTTTTCGCGATAAAAACCCTACTATTCTTATAATTACAATAGATGAAAATTATTATAAATTACTGAATATACCTATAAAAGCTGGAACAGGCTTTTCTTATCAAGACTTCCAAAAAAATAGTGAAGAGAAAACGAATGTTTTACTAGGTCCTTACTTTAAGAAATATTTTCAAATAGGGGATACAATCAATAATCAATATACGATTATTGGATTTTTGCCGGAAAATAAATTCATTATAAATGGTAACGGAGCGAATATATACCAGAAATTAGATAAGGCTATGCTATCACCCATGCCAATTGATAGATATGAACATTATGAAATAATGTTTTCAAGATTACATCAAAGTACAATTATGAATTTAAAAAGAGACGCAGATGTAAACAAACTACAAGAAATGATTCAACTGAAGGGAAGCGACGTTACGTTATACTTGAAAAATTTAGGAGAAGAAATAAATGAAGCCGTTACTAGTAGTATGGATACGGAAAATATCGATCTTATAGTAGGAAGTCTATTTATTTTATTTATAGTAGCGGGAATTGTCGTAACGACAATTGTTTCCATCATGATGAGAAAGAGGGAATTTGGTATTAAGATGGTCCTTGGAGAAAGTAAGTTTGGGATGTTCATTCAAATTGTATTAGAAAACATATGTATTGCGATAGTTGGTATGTTTTTATCGATAGTTTACTTTTTATGGAGATATGAGGATCATCTGCAAGTTTCGAAGGACTTTGATATGGCATCTGTACGCGAAATAAATTTAAATATGCCTATTTTATTATTTGTATTCCTATTCTTATTAGTGATCATCATTATTTCAAATCTCATTGTCTTCTTGTTTATTAGAAAACTTGAACCGAAAACATTAATAGGTGGGATGGAATAATGAGTTTAATTGAATTGAAAGACATTAAGAAGGTGTATAGTAACAAGAACCATAATACGTTCGCGTTAAATGGTATAAACTTAACGATAAATAAGGGCGAAATTATAGCGATAATGGGTCGATCAGGGTCGGGGAAAAGTACGCTATTAAATGTTATAGGGTTAATTGATATGCCAAATGAGGGTGAATATACGTTAAATGGAAAACCATTAAATGAAATTAGAGCGAATAAAGTTCATAAAACAAGAAATGAAATGATTGGATTTATTTTTCAATATTTTGCATTGTTAAAAGAACATACTGTACTGGATAATGTAGCACTACCACTCACATATAGAAAGTTAAAGCAACGAGAAAGAGAAAATAAGGAGAAGTTCTATTTAGAAAAAGTAGGTTTAAAAGAACATATGCATAAAACACCGGACGAGTTATCAGGTGGACAACAGCAGCGCGTCGCAATTGCTAGAGCGTTAGTAGGCGAACCAGAAATAATTTTGGCTGATGAACCGACAGGGAATTTAGATAGAAAAACAGGAGAAGAAATTATGGATCTACTATTACAACTGAATGAAGAAGGACGAACGATTATTATTGTAACGCATGATATTGAGGTAGCGAATAAGTGTAATAGAATTATTGAGTTAATTGATGGGGAGATTGTGTAAAGGTAAAGAATGAGCGCTAATAATTACTTTTTATTTTATAGAACTAAGATTATAGTGAAAATCTGCATTCCACCCGTAACTTTTAAGAGCAAAAAATCGTTTAACAAAAGAAAGGATTTTTAATGATGAATGGGGGAGAACCATGAAAATTTTAATACTAGGTGGTACACGATTTTTGGGAAGAGCTGTTGTAGAAGAGGCTTTGAACAGAGGGCATGAAGTTACATTATTTAACCGCGGAACAAACAAAGAAATTTTTCCTGAAGTGGAGCAGCTTATCGGTGACAGAAATGGTGATGTATCAAGTTTAGAAAATCGAAAATGGGATGTTGTCGTGGATACATGTGGGTTTTCTCCGCATCACATTCGGAATATTGGAGATGTCTTAAAAGATAATATAAAACATTATATATTCATCTCAAGCCTTTCCGTATATAAAGATTGGATCCCGCATGACATAAAAGAAGACTATATATTACAACCTGAACCAACGGAAGAGCAAATAAAGGCTGTAGAGAATGGTGAAGTTTCTCCTTATGAGCATTATGGTGCGCTGAAAGTATTATGTGAAAAAGAAGCAGAGAAGTATTGGCCGAGGTGTGTTTTACACGTAAGAGCAGGACTTCTTTCAGGGATGTTTGATTATACAGATCGGCTTCCATACTGGATTCAGCGTGTAGCAAAAGGAGGTAAAGTGTTAGTTCCAGGAAGAAAAGATCGTCCAGTGCAAATAGTTGATATAAAAGATGTCGCGAGCTTTGGACTCAACATGGCAGAAAATAATAAAGCAGGTACATTCAATATAACAGGTCCGAATGATGAATTGACGATGGAAGAACTATTAAATACGTGTAAAAAGGTTACGAATAGCGATGCTGCATTCGTTTGGGTAGATGAATCGTTTATGAATGAACATAAAGTGCAGCCTTGGACAGAGATGCCTTTATGGCTTCCTGAAACTTTTTCATTAGAAGGTGAGACGAAGCCGTGGAAAGGTGGTTTTTCTATTTGTATTGAAAGAGCTATTAAAGAAGGACTTACTTTTAGAAGTTTAGAACATACAGTTACAGATGTGTATGAGTGGATGAAGAGTGTGGACGAATGGGAATTAAAAGCAGGTATTTCAAGGGAAAGAGAAAAGATGTTATTGGATAAGTGGTATGGAATAAAGAGAGTTTAAATAAGAATCTTGTGAAAAAAGGACTCTGTTTATTGGTTAAACAGAGTCCTAATATGAATCTACCACTCAATCGGTTCTTCCCCATACATCTCCCATAGCTTAGGAAACATCTTTTTTAAACCTTCCTCATCGTCTTCATCCCAATCTAACTCGATATCAACTTCCTCAAACTCTTCATTTGTTAAGACATGGTATAGTGTAAAGTATGTATCATCTTCATCCCCAGTCTTCTCCATGTAAACTTCTTGCCCGAAATATAGAGTAAGTTCTTCAATCTCTGGAACGTCATACTCACTCAAATTTTCTAATACAGGAATTAATCGTTCTGGATCTTCAATACAAGCTTCGTATGTCTCTTTTCCTTGATATAATAACCATCCACGGAAGTAATCGAAAGTATCATCTGAACAGCCACCCATAATAATATAGGCTGCTGCCCATAAACGGGAGGTATAGGAATCTTTCAAAATACGATGCATATGCGTATCGAAAGCAACAATTTCATGTACTGTACGTTTAGCAAGGTGGGAAGTAAGCCATTCTATTTGTTCTACTTGTTCCTCACCTTTCGTTTTTGCACGATTAAGTAGTTCCCAAAATTCTTCTTCGGTTATTGTCTTTTCTTTTATGTAATCTTCCTCTTGAATAGGGTTTATATATCCTTTTTTACGTTTGGAAGCAACTAGTTTATTAGCTTCTTTCATACATTCTTCTTCTGTTTCAAACTCTTTCGCTTTCACACTGCCAGCTGTGCCGATTTTTCCGTAAAACACAACATAGTCTTTTTCTTTCACAACGATTTTCCAAAACTTATTTGATTTCTCAGTTTGCTGGATTAATAACGTTTCCATCCGTACCCCCATAATGTTTTCTAGTGTGCAATGTGATTGTAACATATGTATATACACTTGTAATGATGAAAAATAAGAGTTCGGAAAATTCGAAAACGATTGAATGAAGTGGATAAATTTGGTAACCTTATTTGTACAGTAATTACATAATTGTTTTGTAATAATTCGATATTTATATAAGGGGGCGTTACGGATGGATCTTACGTTTAAAGTAGAGGAAACATGTTTTAATTACCGAGTCGGAGCAATTTGTAAACAAGGTAATAAACTACTTATTCAGCAATGTGACGGTGAAGATTTTTGGTACGTACCAGGCGGAAGAGTGAAAATGTTAGAGAATAGTGAGGATGCGTTAAAACGAGAGCTTGCAGAAGAATTAGGTGTTCCTATGAAAGGGAAAAGATTAATATGGTCAGTAGAAAATTTCTTTACACTTTCTGAGCGAAAGTTTCATGAAATTAGTTTTTATTATGAAGTAGAGCTACATGAGTTACCTGCAAATGGAGTGGATCAATATATTTTGGAAGAAGAGGATAGAACGTATTTGTTTAGGTGGGTGCCAGTAGAAGAGTTAGAGGCATATAATTTACAGCCTGCGTTTATAAAAGAAAAAGTAAATGATATAGCAGTTCATATAGAACATATCGTTTTAAAAGATTAAATGTATTCGGAGGGGAAAATGGTGAAGGGAACTAAAAAAGAGGTACATATAAATGACAAAGTAATTTATTACACACATATCGAAAAAGGTTCTAGTAGGGTTTGCTTTATGTTTTCAGGTTCAGGATACAATTATGATAAGCCGTTATTTTATTATGCAATGATGTTAATGCTTGAACATAAAATAGATGTTGTACATATTCATTATTCTTATGATGGACAATTAATGAATAAACCAATGGAAGAAGTAACGAAAGTAATGATGGATGATATTAATCCTGTAATGAATGAAGTATTAAAAGATGAGCAATACAACTATATTATGTTTTTAGGGAAATCACTCGGAACAATTCCGATTGCAAATGATTTAATGAAGAGAGACGAATTCGCGCAGTCAAAAATGATACTACTTACACCTTTACTGACGTTTGATACAATTTTTGATTCTATCTTACATAGTCGACACGAAGGGCTTTTAGTTATTGGGGATAAAGATCACCAATACAATGCAGCTCAAATTGATCAGTTACATAAAACGAATTTAATGATCGATGTTGTTAAAAATGCAAATCATTCTGTAAATGTTGGGGAATATGAAACAAAGAATTCAATTGAAGCGATAGCAAATATAATAGAAAAGCTTAAAGAAGTTGTTAGGAAAAACTAACTCATCAATACATGCAAAAAGAGGTGCGAATTGCACCTCTTTTACTTTAATAAGCCTTCAGCACATGAAGCAAATAATCTTTCCGGTTCAGCGGATTATAATCAACACGTTTTCGAGTAGGGAAGGGAGCCATAAGCTTTGTGAAACCAGCTGGCTTCGTTGTAAATATGCCGTCTCCTTCTGTAAATGAATGTAGCATTCGTTTAAAATTCTCTGTTTTTGCAACAGGTAATGATCCTGTTAATTGGTAAGAATCATTATATAATATAGGCTCTGCAAAAGTTGCTGGAACGGCAGCGAGCTTATACATCGCGGTACTAATTGCGTGCTCCGGTACAGTTAATTCAAACTCGTTTATTGGCTCATATACATGTGTTTCAGCTTGCTTTAAAGCATTCATTAAAACGAGTGGTGTTAAATTTCTAAAGTCACTTGCTGTTGTAACAGGACTAGCATAACCGGTATGTGTTAATGTGACGATAATATCTGTAACTTCCCAACCATATAAACCTTGTTTTAACGTTTGAAATACCGTATCTTCAATCGCTTTATGGAATGCTAATGGAAGTGATCCAAGCTCAACACCTAAGTTATACGTTATGCCAGAATTAAGTTCACCACGCTCCACTTCGAAGCCAATTGTTGCGTAAAATGGATTCGCTTTTTCGCCCATTACTTCAACGCTATTCCCTATGCCAATTGGTTTCTCAATACATACAACTCGTGTATTTGAGAAAGTAACCTGCAAATTATACTTCTCAAAAAGTGTGGTTTCAATTACTTCTTTTTGCACTTCACCGAAAAGGCGAATGTATAGTTCCTTATGAACATCATCTTTCCACACTTTAATGAGTGGATCTTCTTCACAGAGTTCCATAAGTGCAGCGTATAAATCATGAATTCTTTCTTTTGATACTGCATCAATGGCCGCTTCCATTTGTGGTTCGGCAAAGTGAATATCTTTTATATAACGAGTCCGTTCACCGATAATATCACCAATTTTAATATCATTCAGTCCCCACACTTTGCAAAATTCTCCGCTAGGAACGATAGAAGCTTGAACAACATTCCCGTTATGAAATAGACATATTTTCTTAACCTTTTCTTTATGCCCCAGAACGTCTCCGCGCTGTATATCAACATATTTTCTTACGTGTAAACGACCAGAAAAAACTCTTACATAAGCAATCTTTTCTCCAGAAGGTTCACGTTCAATTTTAAACACAACACCGGATAATGTTTCGTTTTCTGCCGACTTATTAGCTGGAAATAAGGTTGAAATATTTTCGAGCAGTTCAGTTACACCTATACCTGTCATGGCTGAACCGAAAAAGATTGGGTACACACTTGCTTGCTGTATTTGTTTTTCGAGTTCTTCTCTTAATAATACGTCCGGTACGATTTCATCATTTACATATGACGCAAGTAACGATTCATTATATGGCGCTAACAGTTCCGTACAATCGTCATATGATTTGTATGCAATAATCCGGGCTCCTTTCGTTCCTACGTTTAGAACAGAGTAGAAGGGGAATGCTTCATTTGAAAGAATCTCTTTTATTTGTTTCATAACTTTTTCAGTATTTGCGCCATTACGATCAATTTTATTTACGAATAATATTGTTGGTATGTTTAGTTTCTGTAATGTTCGCATTAAAATCTTCGTTTGTGCTTGCACACCTTCAACGGCAGAAATAACTAAAATCGCACCGTCTAAAACGCGGAAGGATCGCTCCACTTCAGCGATAAAATCAGCGTGTCCAGGTGTATCAATGACATTTACTTTTACATCATCAATAAAGAAAGAAACGACAGATGCTTTAATCGTAATTCCGCGTTGTCTTTCTAATTCCATTGAGTCAGTTTGTGTATTACCACTATCTACTCGGCCAATTTCTTTAATCACATTCGTTTCATAAAGAATACGCTCAGTCAAACTCGTCTTGCCAGCGTCTACGTGCGCGACAATCCCTATATTTATTGTTGTCATTTGTGAATATCCTCATTTCATTTTCCATTTTCAATTCCTCATTTCTATTTGTATATTGCCGCATTATCAATCACTCTCCAGTTCTTTAAATTAGTATTATTATAGTGCAATTAACATTATTTGTAACGCTACAAATCGCCTTAATTTGGAAAAAATAAAATAAAAACAAAATGCTTGCATTCTAAATCGATATAGATTATATTAATTGACATATCAACTATTGATGCATCAAACATTTTTATTTTGATTGTAAAGGAGGGTTAATTTGACAAGTTCATGCTCAAAAGAAGCGATTATTTTATATAAATTACACTTTCTAAATAAAGAAGTAAGTTCGAAATTTGAAGGGTGTACGGGTATGAGCCAGTCTCGATTAGAGCTTATACTTCAGTTATATGAAGTAGGTGAAATTAGTCAAAAAGCACTTCAACAAGAAGTGAATATTGATAATGCTGCGATAACAAGGCATTTAAAGCAGCTTGAGGCCAATGAAATGATTGTAAGACGTAAAAATCCAGATGATAACAGAATTACGTTAGTTTCTCTTACTGAAGAGGGACGAAATAAAATTCAAGCATTTCAAGAGGAAAAAGAACGTTTTGCAGCATCTGCATTTAAAGGATTAAGTGAGGAAGAACGCGATAATCTTTTAAATATGTTAAATCACATTCAAGAAAATATAAAAGAATTATAAAAAAGGGAGAATACAACTATGACTAACTCAGTAAAAACAAATGATTTTAACGAAATTTTAACAGGACGTCGTTCAATTCGTAAGTACGACCCTTCAGTGAAAATTAGCAAAGAAGAAATGACAGAAATTCTTACAGAAGCAACACTTGCACCATCTTCAGTAAACATGCAACCATGGAGATTCGTAGTGATTGAAAGTGACGAAGCGAAAGCAACACTTGCGCCACTTGCGAAATTCAATCAATCTCAAGTAGAAACATCTTCAGCAATGATTGCTTTATTTGGTGATTTAAACAACTTTGATAACGCAGAAGAAATTTACGGTACAGCAGTAGAGCGTGGTTTAATGCCAGCAGAAGTAAAAGAAGACCAAATGAAAAAACTTTCAGCTTACTTCTCAATGGTTACACCAGAAGTAATGAAAGATACGGTATTAATTGACGGTGGTCTTGTAGCAATGCAATTTATGTTAGCAGCTCGTGCTCACGGTTATGACACTTGTCCAATTGGTGGATTTGAAAAAGACCAAATCGCAGAAGCATTTGGACTAGATAAAGAACGCTACGTACCAGTAATGCTAATTTCAATCGGGAAAGCTGCTGACAGTGGTTACCAATCAGTACGTCTTCCAATTGAAAAAGTTGCAGAGTGGAAGTAGTTTGAAAAAATTAGTGAAAAATGAGAGGGGAAGCACCATGATTATTATTCACGCAATATTTCAAGTAGACCCAGCAAAACAACAATCATTTTTAGAAGAAATTCAACCACTCATTCATGGTTCAAGAGAAGAAAGTGGAAATGTATCTTATGATCTTTATAAAGATACAGAAAAAGAAAGTGTTTATACGATGGTAGAAGTATGGAAAGATGAAGCAGCAGTTGCGAGTCATAATACGAGTGAACACTTCACATCTTTCGTTAGTAAAGCAGCACAGTTTTTAACTGCTCCGCTTAATATAAAAGCTTATAATGGGGAGTTAGTAAAATAATAAGGTAGAAAAAGATGACTTTAGCATATGGCTGAAGTCATCTTTATTGTATAAGTAGAATCCATTTTGGACTCAGTTATGTTGATTGATAAGCGTTGCTCGTATCCTCAGTAACTGTGCTGAATTGTATGTTAAATTCGAACATTCGGTTTATTGGGATATTTTTCCGTGGTATAATTTTCTTGTAAATAAAAGGTAGAGGGGAGTAAGTAATGGGAGAATTTCAAAGTAATTTGCATACGGCAACGCAACTTGCAACGAAAATGAGAAATGCTTCAGATAGGATGCAAAGTGCTACTAGTCGCTCTATAAATAAGGCAACGCGTACGACACTATCTGTGAACTTCAAAGCACAAGAAGCAAATCAACAAAATTTACAGATCACGAAACAATTTTGTACTGCTTTTCAACAAACAATTGATAATATCCATTCCGTAGCAAATGAATTTGAGAAAATGGATACAGGACTTCAAAAGACTTTTCAATAATGTAACAACCTACGTAAAGGGGAAAAGGTAGGGAGAAAAGATGAGTCAAGGAATTGAAACGAGAATCAATCAATGTAATCAAAAATTACGAATTATATTTGAAGAACAAAATGAAAACCGAATCGCGCTGCAAAATCAAGAACGAGCTGAGGCTAGTTTTCATGAATGGAAAAATAGAAGTAATCGTTTATTTAACCGAATACTAGAAACTTGGTATGGTGACAAAGAAGCATTTCACTTTTTTACGAATATGCGGCAAGAGATCGGGCAGTATGAAAGAAAACTTACATTCGAATTAGAAAACGAAAAAGAGACGTTGCTTAAAGAAAAACGGCATCTCAGTGAGAAAGAAAACAACCTTTCCTATGAACAGCAGCAACTACAAAGGGAGGCCAATACATGAGTTTAAACATGTATTTGGGAGAAGTACAAAGTCAAACTCAAAGTATGAACGCTATATGTAATGCTACGATTCAAAGTATGGAACAAGCCATTCAATCTATTGATGCCTTTGTGATAGACACAGTATTACAAGGACAAACATACAGTAGTGCAAAAGCCTACCTTGTCCAAACATTTCGGCCGTTAGCGCAAGGAATCATATGCTTATGTGAAGAATTAATTCGCCAAAATGAAGCATTTCCAAATGAGTTCCAAGCGAAAGTTGCTTCGACAGATGTGATTGAACAAGAAATAAGAGAACAAATAAGGGGAATTAATCAATCGATTACAAGTATAGAAGCAATAGAAGTACTTACACCAATGCCCGGAGTAGGTGCAATTGTAACGGTATTAGGTGCAATGAGAAAAAAACTGGAAGAAAAACTAGAGCATTTATATGAATTCAATCATTCATCCAGCAACAACTACAGCGCCGCTCTCCAATTAGCAGCTAGCATCACAGCCGGACTCGCTGAAGTGCAAAGTGGGAAAGGATTTAGTCCTGTGAGTGGTACGTTTAGTACACAAGGGTTGAATATGGATTGGGTGAGTTCGATTCAGGGGATTATAGAAGAAACAGCTCGAAAAAATGATCAGTCAATTAAAGATATAGAAACAAATAACATAATTGAGAAGAAATCTCCGGTTAGAAATGCTTGGGACGATGCGACAGACAGTATAGTTGGCACGTTTGAAACAGCGAAAAAGATGTGGGAAGCTATTCAAAGAGGATCGGGGAAAGCTATTGGTGATGAAATCGAGTCCGCAATAGCTTTAAGTAATATGGACATAGGAACTTTTATTAATGTAACCTATGCACTTTTCCATTTGGATGAAACTGCAAAAAATATGTGGCATGCATTTTCAAATAAAATAAAACGAGATATGATAGAGGGAGATGCAGAGAGTCGTACAGAATTGACTACCTATGGATTAACACAAATAGCTACCACAATATTAGGCGATAGGGCACTAAATAAAGTAGGCCATATCACAAAAGGAGCAAAAGCATCAAGTGGAGTAAGTACATTTGCTAATGCAGTAAAACTAGCAAAAGAATTGCAGCCTACGCTTGAAATGTTACAATCATTTAAGAAAGAGGCTTCCTATGCATTCTCTAGTGTTGGTGGAACTGTTGTAACCAAAATACCTCAAGGTGAATTAATAGAAGCTTATTATAAGTTTGCGAAGTCTAAAGATGGTAGTAAGGGTAAAACTGGTGAAATAGCTAAGGAATCTAGAAAAGTAGCCCAAACATTAGAAGCAGCTAGAGCACAACAACGTACGGTAATAGAATCAGTAGAAAGTGGCGAAGTAGCTTTAAAAACAACGAAGCGTAAAGGAAATTATGGTGAAATGAAGATGGATGACTTTTTTGAAAGTCAAACATATACTAGAATTAGTGATGATCGTGTATTAACATTAGATCAAAAAATTGTTAAGGGAATAGATGCTGTATATGAAAATTCATCTCCGCCACCTAAGTATGTGATAGCGGAGGCTAAGTATAACACATCCAAATTAGGAAAAACAAATGATGGTAAGCAAATGAGTGAAGATTGGATTCTTGGAAGTGAAAGGTTAGATAGTACTTTGTCAAAAGAAAAAGCAGATGAAATTGTGGAAGAGATGTTGCTGAATCCAGAAAATGTTCAAAGAATTGTTATTCAAGTTATGCCTGACGGAACGATTGTGAAGAAAATTCTTGAAGTATAAAAGGTGGAAAAGAAATTATGCTAAGGGATAAAATCAAAAATGATATATATTTTAACAAATTTATCAATTATGAGGAAAAGAGAATAGAAAAGTTTTTATTATTGGTTGAAAAGGTTATTGAGGAAAGAGGCAAAGATGATAAAGGTGTAAAGAATGGATATATAGCGTTACAAGGGTATCATTTTAATAAATTAAGGGCAATGTACTCTGCGGGTTGTTCTATCCAAACTATTCGTGATTTTTTACCTGAAGTAATAAATATAATGGAAAAAGTGTGGAATAAAGAAAGTGGATATATACGTATGTTATGGATGATATCTATAGCAGTAATGCTAAATGTTGAAGATAAAGAATTTAATAGACTAATAGCAATGGTAAGGAAAGAAGGATTAAATGATTATCTGATTAATTATTTTATTGCTTTTAGAAATAGTGAGCCATCAGATTTTTATGAGCAAAGTGAGTTTTATGTAAAATATCCATATTTCAAATTAAAAGAAGTAATTGAGAGTAATAAAATTTCACAAGAGAATTCTATAAAAAATTTAGAGAAATATATAAAGGAGTATTGGTATAAGGGACATTTAGAAGAAGCATGGTACGATGCACATGAAAATAAACATGACATTTATAGTGGTTACTGGAGTTTTGAAAGTGGAGCAATCGCTAAAATTTTAAAATTAGATGATTCAACCTTGAAAGATAGTTCATATTACCCTTATGATATGGTGCATTGCCAAGAAAAATAAATGTTGGAATCCACAGTGATAAATTTTAACACTGTGGATTTTTTAGTTTGTATTAAAGTAGGTATAAGGGTAATGTTGGTAATGGATCCAGTGAGCTAGATGTAAGAGCTAATTAGGAAATATGTACGAGATGTTGAAACGCAGACGAATTATGAATTATCACTGGATTTTTTTATCTAAATATCCATAATATCTAATTGAATGTTAGTAAATTCATAAACATATTGTTATCACCTTCTATTTATATCTGTATATAGAAATTAATTGAATTTTTTAATTAAATCTTCAATAGGCCATATCACAAAAGGAGCAAAAGCATCAAGTGGAGTAAGTACATTTGCTAACGCAGTAAAACTAGCAAAAGAATTGCAGCCTACGCTTGAAATGTTACAATCATTTAAGAGAGAGGCTTCCTATGCATTCTCTAGTGTTGGTGGAACTATCATAACCAAAATACCACAAGGTGAATTGATAGAAGCTTATTATAAGTTTGCGAAGTCTAAAGATGGTGGTAAGTTAGAGGCAAAGGAAATCAATGGGAAGAAATATGTTGTAGATTCTTATATTCCGGGTGAAGAAATTGTCTCGAGGAAATTTACCCAATTGGCTGAAGTAAAAGAAAAGACGGCATTAAGTTATTTAAGTGAGTTTACTAAAAAGTATTCTTCCGGTTCAGAAGTTTCTTCAGGTAAATTTAATCCTAATGCTTTAAAAGGTGGTCGACTAGATGGAGAGTTAATTTTGGAAATCCCTGTACAAACAAAGCCAGTTCCACAAAAAATTATTGAAGAGGCGAATGAGAAAGGGATTATTATTCGTGATATTAATGGGAAGGTGTATAATTAATGGGAATTTATTATTGTGATAAGTGGTCTAATATAAAAAAGAAGCCTTGGAATATTATTGATGAGAATGCAGCCAAGACACTTCATGAAAATCGTCATTCTTATACTGCTGTTCTTAGTGATGGAGAGCAGCCAAAGTATTTAGTAAATGTCACTGAGAAATGGGTATCGGTAAGTTTTTTGGATGATTTTCTTCGTAAATATTTACACTACGATTTTATTGTTAAAGAAGATAATAGACTATTCCTAAGGACAATAATGTATTGGGAATATGACGGGGATACACAGTTAAAAAGTATGATTTTGGGGTATCAAGAAAATGGTCATATTGCTATGGAGCAAAAAGATTCTAAAACTGGAGAAGTAGAAGAGCGAGAGATAAAAGATGATGTATCTAGAAATTGGGATGCATTCCCTAAGTTTGGCCAATACTTATATTTGTGCAAAGAAGAGAGGTAATTCTTTTGAATATAAGAACAATAACTAGGCGAGATAGCTATTAGTGGGCTAAGAATATAAATAAATGGAATAAACATGAAACTAATGAATTCGTAAGTTTTAAAGATATTGTAAAGTTAATTGGAAATTTCCCCAAATAATCCTACTTAATAAACAGATGAACTTAAAGCACTTGATTGCCGAATAAAAGCAACAAGTGCTTTTTATTTCGGAATTACAATATTTGGTACGGTGAATTATATATTCAAAAATACCAAAATAAAAGTTTCAAATGATGAAGTGCTTCCACAATTCTCTTTCATGATATGAAGAAGTTTTCAACGACTGGATTATCGTAGCAGTTTACTCTACGAGACATGCCAATCAATCGATTACAAGTATAGAAGCAATAGAAGTACTTACACCAATGCCCGGAGTAGGTGCAATTGTAACGGTATTAGGTACAATGAGAAAAAAACTGGAAGAAAAACTAGAGCATTTATATGAATTCAATCATTCATCCAGCAACAACTACAGCACCGCCCTTCAATTAGCAGCTAGCATCACAGCCGGACTCGCTGAAGTGCAAAGCGGGAAAGGATTTAGTCCTGTGAGTGGGACGTTTAGTATACAAGGGTTGAATATGGATTGGGTGAGTTCGATTCAGGGGATTGTAGAAGAACAAGCTCGTCAAACCGAGATGAAACAAATTACTTTGCAAAAACAACAATTTAACTTACAAGAGCAGGAAGACAATAGATCATGGCATGAAAAAACAGCCATTTATGCGCAAACATTTTTGCATGGAGTTATCGAATTTTTTCAAGGTGCTGGTGATGCAGCACTAGAAAACTTTTTTGGACTACAACCACATGAGAATGATAAATTAGAAAGTAAGACAACTTACCAAGCTGGAAGGTTGGCTGGAAATGTTATATCAATAGCCGGGTCCATTGTAGAAATGTTTGAAGGTATCTCGCTCATAGGCGGATCTAATTTCTTAACTATCGTGGCAGAAGTAGGAACTGGTGGGTTAGCATCACCAATTGTTATTCCATTAGATATAGCAGCAACAGCTACTGGGGCAAGTCTTTTTGTACATGGTGGATTTGTTTGGAATAAATCGATTCAAAATACTAAGGATACTATTCAAAAAATCCAGTCTTCTGGTGGAGGTGCGGCTAACGGTAAACCTAGCAGTAACAAAAACACAAATGTAGATAATTTTGATGCAAAAACAGCTACAAATAAGCAAAAAGGTAATTATGGTGAAATAAAATCTAGTGACAATTTATTGAATAATCAAAGTTTAAAAGAAGCTGGATTTGATTTAAAGCCAGTCGGAAAAAGTGCACCAACAGGTATAAATGATAAAATAGTAAAAGGAATTGATGGATTATACGAAAATGCAAATCCAAATTCAAATATTAAATATGTTATTGATGAAGCTAAGTTTGGTAGTTCACAATTGGGGAAAACTAAAGATGGAAGACAAATGTCAAATGATTGGTTGAACGGTTCTGAAACTGGAAAAAGTAGAATATTGAAAGCTGTTGATGGAGATGAAGTATTAGCAGAAAAGATTGCGAATGCATTGGAAGATAGTGAAGTTGAAAGAGTATTATCAAAAGTCGATAGTAGTGGAAACGTAAAAACATATAGGTTAGATGAAGAAGGAAACAATATTGGAGAATGGCCATAATTTAGAAGCTAGGAGGAATTAAATAGAATGAGAGATCAATTGTGCATAGAAGAAAAATGTAAAAAAGGAATAGAACTCCATAAAAAGTTTATTGAAGATAATAGAGAGGAGATTAGAAGTTTAGAAGAAGATGAAAAGAATGGTATACAAAGAAAGCCTAAAGATAATATAAGTATTATAGAAGGAAGATATTTAAGGAATTTTATACATGAGATGAACGACATTAGAGCAATGTATTCTTTAGGAGAAGACATTAGCACAATGGAAGTATATTTTTATAATGCAATGGATGATTTAGAGCATACAGGAGCTAGCAAAGTGGGTTATATATATATGCTTTGGATAATTTCTTTAGGGATTTTGTTAGAAACGGATAAAAAGAATATAGAAAGATTAAAAAAGATAGTTGATACAAAAAATATGAATGACGCAGTAATTGATTTCCTCTTATGCGCTAGTGATATTGGATACACAAACATGACGAACAGATATTATAAAGAAAATCCATATGCAAAAACGAGAGAGATTATAGAACTTGCACAAATAGATAAAAAAGAAGCATCTAAAAGATTACAAACGTACATGGAGAAAGAATGGTTTAAAGGTCATTATGATTATGAGTGGAAAAATGCGCATAAAGAACCTGGATATGTAGGATATTGGAGCTTTGAAACGGCAGCGCTTGCGAAAATTTTGGAACTGGATGATATAAGTTTAAAAGATAATAATCATTATCCATATGATTTGGCAAATTATAAAAATGAAATGAAATTTAAGCATATAGACCTAAGTGAATATCACTATGAAGATGAGACAGAAGAAATCGAGGATATAGTAGAAGGAATTGAACATAATCCTGCATTGGAAAATATTATTCCGCCAAAATGGCATTCATTGGTCAATGAATTAATACATGATTATGAGAATATGAATGATAGTAGTTTTTATGAAAAATACAAAAAAACGATAGGAATAGGTCAAGTGTGGTTCTTACCACAAGAGTATGAAGAAGAAAATGAGCAAAAAAATCTATTAGGAAGTTTAATTGTGTTTGCCCTGACGGTAAGAGATTATATATTACAATTGGACTATAAAGAAGATTTAGAGGACTACATCGATAATCTTAAAAATTTCTGGAATGTTTCAGAAACAAAGTTAGTTCAATTTATGTTAGAGAATGATCAAAATTATTATGCATGGGTACCAAAAGAAGTAAATATCCCAAATATGTATGAAGTGAAGATAGAGAGTGTCGATGTAGAGGAAGTTCTATAATAAGCAAATTAAAACATTGTGTATCATGAGTAACGTTGAAAAACTAATTTATACGGAATTTAATGAATTAAGAGGTTAAAAATAGTGGTAGTTTGGAGAATCCAACTGCCACTATTTTTGTGTTTACGAATGGTTCTGTAAATTAAGTAGAGTATTTCAGAGTATATATATTATGTAGGAGAAGTAAATAAGTTAAAGGCGCTAAATAAAATCGGTCATATCGCAAAGACATCAAGTGGAATAAGTACAATTGCTAATGCAGAAAAACTAGCAAAAGAATTGAAGCCTACCCTTGAAATGTTACAATCATTTAAGAAAGAGGCTTCCTATGCATTCTCTAGTGTTGGTGGAACTGTTGTAACCAAAATACCTCAAGGTGAATTAATAGAAGCTTATTATAAGTTTGCGAAATCTAAAGATGGTAGTAAGGGTAAAACTGGTGAAATAGCTAAGGAATCTAGAAAAGTAGCCCAAACATTAGAAGCAGCTAGAGCACAACAACGTACGGTAATAGAATCAGTAGAAAGTGGCGAAGTAGCTTTAAAAACAACGAAGCGTAAAGGAAATTATGGTGAAATGAAGATGGATGACTTTTTTGAAAGTCAAACATATACTAGAATTAGTGATGATCGTGTATTAACATTAGATCAAAAAATTGTTAAGGGAATAGATGGTATATATGAAAATTCATCTCCGCCGCCTAAGTATGTAATAGCGGAGGCTAAGTATAATACTGCGCAACTTTCAAATACAAAAGATGGAAAGCAAATGAGCGAAACATGGATAGATGGTTCTAGACGTTTGGAATCAACTGTTGGAGAAGAAATGGCAGATAAAATTCGAGAAGAAATGCTTTTGAATCCTGAAAATGTACAAAATATACTAATTAATGTTGATAAGGATGGTAATGTGGTTAAAAGCATTTTGGATTCTTCTGGGAAGAAAATAATTGAGTAAGGAGAATGAAATGAGAGATATTTTAAAAAATGAAGATTATTTCGAGGATTATTTAAATAGACAGAATAATAGAATAGAAAAGTATAAAGAATTAGCAATGAAAGTAAAAAATGAAAGACCAAATGATTTAGGTAGTATTAAAAGAGCTTATGGATATATTGAATCAATTTGTATTGATAAATTTAATTGTTTATATTCAATGGGAAGACCTATGGAAGTACTAAGAGATTTTTACCCCGAAATAATTGAGGCGATGAAAAAGGGGTGGAGTGGCAAATATAGATATATAGATTTATTGTGGGTTCTTTCTATTGGGATAATGCTAGATGTTTCAAAAGATTATATAATTGAATTAGAAAAGTTGGTAGAAAAAGAGAAATTGAATGATTATTTGATTGATTTTTTATTTAGTTATAAAGATGAAAATTGGGAAGGGAATACCACAGAATTTATCTTTGCAGACCCATATAAATCAATTTATCGTGTGGTCAATGCAAAGAATAAAGAAGAATCAGTAAAGGAATTGAAAGAATATTTAGAGGGAAAATGGTATAAGGGGCATAGTGATACAGGCTGGTATGATTCACATGAAAATAAAAATGATATCTACAATGGTTATTGGAGTTACGAAAGCGGAGCAATCGTAAAGATTTTAAAATTAGATGATTCAAGTTTAAAAAATACTTTATACTACCCTTATGATATGGTGCATTATCAAGGAAAATAAATGTAATAATCCACAGTGTTCAACTTTTTACACTGTGGATTTTTTAGTTTGTGTTAAAGTAGCTATAAGGGTAATGTTGGTAAGGGATCTAGTGAGCTAGAAGTAAGATTGATGCAGAACTAATTAGGAATTATCACTGTTTTTTTATCTAAATATCCATAATATCTAATTGACTGTTAGTAAATTCATCAACATGTTGTTATCAGAATATATTTTTATATATATAAATTGATTTAAGAGTTTAGCTAAATCTTCAATAGGCCATATCACAAAAGGAGCAAAAGCATCAAGTGGAGTAAGTACATTTGCTAATGCAGTAAAATTAGCAAAAGAATTGAAGCCTACGCTTGAAATGTTACAATCATTTAAGAGAAATGCTTCCTATGCATTCTCTAGTGTTGGTGGAACTATCGTAACCAAAATACCTCAAGGCGAATTAATAGAAGCTTATTATAAGTTTGTGAAGTCTAAAGATGGTGGTAAGGGTAAGGGTGATGTTGGTAAGGGCGTCAGTGGGGCTGGAAGTAAGATTGATGGAGAACTAATTAGAAAATATGTACGAGATATTGAAACACAGACAAATAGAAAAATATCAAAAAAACAAATGGAAGAATTAAAAAGTGCATTAAGAAATACAGAATATAAAAAGATGACGTCTTCAGAAATAAAGAGATATAGACGAGAGTTTAATAAAATTAAGAATTCATTAATTGATGAATGGGAAAAACAAACTGGTCAAAAATGGCCAACTTATACAGAAGATGTGATTTCAGAGAAAACAGGAAAAATCTTAAGAAAAAAAGGAGAACCTTATGATGCTCATCATATAATTGAAAACTCTTATCGTGGGGAACATGAGTGGTGGAATATCCATCCTGCTAAATTTCCTAATGAGCATCAAGCTGGTATTCATGGTTCGGGTTCACCAGGAAATAAACTTTTTAATGGAGGTAAATAATATGAAGTATGATTATCTAGTATCAAATAAACATAATAGCTTTTATCCAGTAGCATTAGAAGAGATAGAAGAAGTGGAAGAGGTATTAGGTTTGAAATTTCCAAAAGAACTAAAAGATTTCTTCTTAAATGTTGGGTATGGCTTTATCAAAGGTTCTAAGTACAATATTAATCGTATTATGGACCCTTATTCTATTAGAGATTTTCGATTAAAGCAAAATGATTATGAATTTTTTCCAGACATTGAAGTTTATGATGATCTTGAAGAAGAAATAATCTTTTTTGAAGGTAATGAAACAGTTTTAATTTCAATTAAATTAACAACAGAAGAAAATAATGGGATTTATTATGATGAATTTAAAATTGCCGATTCACTAGAAGATTTTCTTGCAAAAATATCAGAAAATGATTTATATTATATGGATTTAATTGATTGAAATAAGAAGAAATATTTTATCAAATAATCATAGTTCGAGAACGTAGTCTTATTGAAAAGAGGATAGAAGCTCGTTCGATTAGGAAACGGCTTTTGTAATCGGATGAATGATAAAAACTATAGTATGTATTAAGATGAAAACTCCAGTGATTTTATGAATCATGACTGGAGTTTTTTATTCGAATATCCACATTTCGGGATTTTGTATAACCTTCCATAATATCTAATTGATTTTTAGCAACTTCATCAACATATTATTTTTATTATTTTTTTATATAGATATATCAGAGTCTAACTGAATCTTCAATAGGCCATATCGCAAAAGGAGCAAAAGCGTCAAATGGAGTAAGTACAATTGCTAATGCAATAACACTAGCAAAAGAATTGAAGCCTACGCTTGAAATGTTACAATCATTTAAGAGAAATGCTTCCTATGCATTCTCTAGTGTTGGTGGAACTATTGTAACCAAAATACCTCAAGGCGAATTATTAGAAGCTTTTTATAAGTTTGCGAAGTCTAAAGATGGTGGTAAGGGTAAGACTACAGAACCATACGATGTAGTACCGTATAGACCAAGCAATTCACCATTAGAAAATCATCATGGCGTTATGGATGTATGGGCTGAACATAATGTCCCTGATTATGTTAGTAGAGGGGCGAATACTCCAAATATAGCTTTAACTAAAGAGCAACACAATGATACTAAAGCTGTTTATAGACAATGGCTCTTTGATAAAACAGGGAAAAAGGTTGGAGGTAAAGTAGAGTGGAAATCTGTTTCAACAAAGGAAATACAAGAATTGACGGAAAAAATGTTTGATGCTGCGAATGTACCACGTTTAGTTAAGCAAGAGTATTATAGGGCTTTTAATCAATATAATTTTAGGGAGTAATTCAGATGGAAAATATTAATCAGTTGATTAAAAAAGTAAAATCATTACCTAATTGTCGAGTTCAGGAGCCTACAGAATTACCGTTAATTGATAAGAATAAGCATATGCTACCAGGTGATTTAAAAGAATTTTATAGTCTTTGTGGTGGTCTAACTTTATTTGAAAATGAGGAATATCCTATTCATATTGTTACCCCAAAGGGGTTTATTTTGGCTAATCCCGTAATTGTAGGAGAGTTATGTGAAGAAGATATTTCATCAACTTGGTATATTATATGCAATGATGGCAAGGATGAATATTTAACAATAGATCTTAGTGAAGAAAGACTAGGTAGATGTTATGATAGTTTCTTTGATCGGCATGGAATAGTTGGGGAGTCGCAAATTATTGCCACTTCATTCACTGACTTACTTGAAAAACTTATTAAGAATAATGGACAATATTGTTATTGGCTAAAGAGTGAATTTGAATCACTGGGTGATGCTTATGATGATCAAGAGTGAAAAGAGAATCTTTAAGTGAGATAGGAAAGTGACAGGGTGTTTGAAAATACGTATTCTATGATGGTTGAACCATTATGGAGTACTATGTGCAATTATAGAATAGAAAAAGAAGTACGAGTTTAGGTGAGATGAGACCATGAACAGAGAAGATTCTCTGAAACGATGTAACAATGGCAAAAGAGAATTTGTAGAACGAGAGATATTATTCCGTTATATGAGTCTGTTCGTTATGGTGAAAAGACGTATACGGATTTAGATGTGGAAGAAATAATGAAGTGGGTAGAGGAAGATGGGAAGGTGGATACATAAATATCCACCTTTTCTTTTTTTATACGGAAATTTGATTAACATGAATTATTTTTTTATATGAAACCGTCTTCAAATAGGTAAACAAAATTAACTTTATTTACTTATACTTTATTACATGTTAACCTATACTTAATTTTTATAAAATATAATTAATTTTTGATTTTTTAAGGGTGTGAAAATGTAATGAAATCGGTATTAAAAAGCATACTTATTTCCTTTGTTTTTTCTGCAGTAGGTATGTGTTGGTTACTGTACGTATTATTCAAAGGGGACGGAGACTGGTTATTGTCTTGGATAGGTGTATTAATGGCATATTTATCTTTATATACTTTAATAGATTTATATTGTAAAAATACATACGATAAAAAAATAAATAAATGGCTTATAAAAACATCGGTGACTAGTTTTAGTTTTGCTGTATTAGGAATCTCATTTTGTATCATACATGAGCTATTAACACCATGGAGTCTTAGTTTAATGGTGTGGTATTGGTTGCTAATGTTAGTATTATTTTTAACGACTATAATATCATTAATCAGTTTAGTATTTGTTAATCGTAAAAATCACAATTTCACCGTTGGATATAAAATGCTCATACTTCTAAATGTATTTCTTACATTGGGACCAGTATTATGGCCGCTATTACTTTCTATTATTGGAAATGGTATGAATGCTAGTGCGGGCTGGTAAAAAGGAATTTAGATTAGTTGTGCAAAGAATAGGATGACAAGTTGATATAGAATTTTAAATGTTTATGAGAACATGTTTACATAAAAAATGAAAACATGTTCTCTTTTTATTTGCATGCATAACTCTTCCTCAGTTTACCGTATTTAAATTTAAACGTAAGTATTTCGTAAGGAATGGATAAGAAAAAAGAGAGATTTATCATATAGGATGAAAGTATAGCTTGAATCAATCCGATATTAATGGAGGAGAGAAAGCCTTATGAAAAAATGTAATTCAATTAAGTTAGCAAGTTTTGCAGTTTTATTAGCGGGTACTGCTCTATTCACACCTGGTTTTACTGTGACTGCAGAGTCAACTCAAAATATTTCTAGTTCGTCACAAGTACATGATCAAAAGAATCGTAATGGCTGGAAACAAGTAATGCAGGAAACAGTACAGCTTGGTGCTGTAGGAATATTAGCTAAGGCGTCTAATAACGGAAAAACTAGTAGTTTTACTGCTGGCTTGGCGGACTTAAGTACAAAGAAACCGGTGAATTCGGATTATCGCTTTCGGATTGGTAGTGTGACGAAGTCGTTTACTGCCACGACTATTCTTCAATTAGTAGGAGAAAAGCGCTTACAACTTGACGATCCAATTGAAAAGTGGCTACCGGGTCTCGTGCAAGGAAATGGGTATAATGGTAATCAAATTACGATACGACAACTTTTGAATCATACGAGTGGTATCGCTGAATACTTAAAGTCAAAAGACGCGGACATAATGAATTCGAAAAAAACGTATACAGCAGAAGAAATAGTGAAAATAGGCCTTTCGCTGCCTCCAGATTTCTCGCCGGGTAAAGACTGGTTGTATTCAAACACAGGATACGTAATACTAGGAATGCTTATTGAAAAAATAACTGGAAATAGTTATGCGGAAGAAATCGAAAAGCGAATTATTGAACCTTTGGACCTATCAAATACGTTTTTACCAGGAAATTCACCCGTCATCCCAGGAAAGAATCATGCTCGTGGATATGTAAAAATGGAAGGAACAGGCGAGTTGAAAGATATTACTTATTATAATCCGAGTTTAGCTAATGCAGCTGGAGATATGATTTCTAATGCGGATGATTTAAATAAGTTCTTTTCATCTTTACTCGGTGGTAAGTTACTGAAGGAACGCGAGCTAAAAGAAATGCTTACTACAGTTCCTATAGAAGGAAAAGGGGTTGGTGACGCATACGGTCTTGGAATCTATGAGACTAAACTTCCAAACGGTGTTTCAGTTTGGGGGCATGGAGGAGGAATTCCTGGATTTACAACTTTTGCTGGGGGAGTAATTGGAGGCAAACATACATTGGCTATCAGTCTCAACTCTATAGGTGGGGTCGATATTGTTCCACAGTTTAATAAAATGATGCAAATTGAATTTAATAAATAGATGAAAAGAAAGTGAATGGAATTTTTTTATAGTTATATTTAAAAGAGGTGCTTTTTTAAGTTCGCAACTATGGACAGTAGTTGCATTTATGATATGGCATCAAGTGTATTTCAAAGTGAAAATCAATCTTAATGCTTACGATAAAAATAAAAAGGATGTCAGTTGCATGGCATTCTTTTTATTTTGAAGAAAAGAAATGTGTTTATTTCTGAAAATTGTTATTTTTATAATCTTTTCATATAATGAAAGTAATAGGGGGTATAAAGGGGAGTTATGAATAGATGATACTTTAGTTTGTTAATTATTTCTAATATTAACTAATATAACAGTGGAGTTGAATACAATGGGACAAAATCATTTTAAATGGAGTAATAAGCAATTACGAGAACATGTTGAAGTACTAGACGGCACAAGAAGTCCACACATATTATTAAAGAATGTAACATATTTAAATTCCTATATACGCGAGTGGATGACAGCGCACATTTGGATATATAATGATCGAATTGTATATGTAGGGGAGCAGCTGCCAAAGCAATTAACGGAGTGTGAAGTTGTTGATTGTGAAGGAAAGTATGTCGTACCCGGTTACATAGAACCCCATGCACATCCATATCAGTTGTATAACCCAGAGACGCTAGCGAATCATGCGATGCAGTTTGGGACAACAACTTTTATTAATGATAATTTAACTTTATTTTTCACATTAAAGCGTGAAGAAGCATTTCGTTTATTAGATGAATTCAATAAGATTCCAGCAAGTATGTATTGGTGGTGCCGTTTTGATGGACAGACTGAATTACAAAACGGGGAATCTTTGTTTAATAGTGAAGAAATAGTAGAGTGGCTACAGCATGAAGCGGTGATTCAAGGCGGCGAGCTAACAGCATGGCCCAAATTATTACATGGTGATGATGAAATGTTACATTGGGTGCAGGAAACGAAACGATTACATAAAAAAGTAGAAGGACATTTTCCAGGTGCATCTGAAACGACTTTAGCGAAGTTAAAACTGTTAGGTACAGATTGTGATCATGAGGCGATGACAGGGCAGGAAGCTTTCGCTCGTCTTATGCAAGGTTACACTGTTTCCCTAAGAAATTCTTCAATCCGTCCAGATTTAGAAGTTTTACTGAAAGAATTGTTGGAACTAGGCGTAAAGCAGTTTGATAGATTTATTCTTACTACAGACGGCTCACATCCTTCGTTTTATGCAAATGGAATGACAAACGTTATGATTTCTACCGCGATAAAACAAGGAGTGCCAGTAATAGATGCATACCATATGGCAAGTTATAATATTGCTCGCTATTATAATATGGAGCATGTGCATGGTTCAATTGCGACAGGTAGAATCGCCAATGTCAATATTTTAGAAAGTAAAGAAAATCCGGTGCCAACGAGTGTAATCGCAAAAGGACAATGGGTAAAGCGTGATAGAGTAAACAAAAATGAATCGTTACTTATAGAATGGAGTAACTTCAAAGTAACTCCACTACTGTTAGACTGGACCATAGAAAAAGAGGATATGGTTTTTTCTAATAAAGCAGGTATACACTTATTGAATAACGTTATAACAAAACCATACGTTAGCGAAATCGACTTAGGCCTTAATGAACTGTCTATTGTTCATGATGAATGTTTCCTCATGATGATTGCCCGTGATGGCAGTTGGCGAGTGAATACAGTTGTGAAAGGTTTTGCGAATGAATTAGGTGGCCTTGCTAGTTCTTATTCAGGTACAGGTGATATCATTCTTATTGGAAAGAGTAAAGAAGATATGCTTACAGCTTTTCATAGAGTAAAAGAGCTTGGCGGAGGGATTGTAATTGCTGAAAAGAATGAAGTATTGCACGAAATTGCATTACCATTGCTCGGGATTATGTCGGATGTAAAGATGAGTGAATTAATACAAGAAGAGAAAAAGATGGTGAACTTACTGCAAGCGCGAGGATATGCTTATAACGATCCAGCATTTACGATTTTATTCTTTTCTGCGACGCACTTGCCTTTTATACGAGTAACACCTATAGGATTATATGATGTGAAAAGTAGTAAGGTAGTTGCCCCGCCCGTGAATTTGATAAAGCAATATTAAAAGGAAAGGTCCTATAAAAAATTTATTTTATAGGACCTTTCTCATTTCTAGCATAAGAATATTGTAAGCCTCAAATAATATAGTATCTAAATCATTTGAGGTGATATGTAATTATGAAAAAAATATTGTACATCTTAAGCATATTTATTTTGTGTGTATCGATACAACACGTTGTACATTCTCAAACAGATGCACCAAAGTTAACTTCAGATTGTCTCGAAGAAAGTAAAATTCGGGATGAAAAGTATGTGGAAAATATTATGAAGGACATTAAATCCGTATTTCATTTGGATTTTGATGAAGGTGGCTTTTGGGAAGTTAATAAAAGAGATTTAGAAGCTGCACATTTAATGTATGGTGGTCGGATTGATGATACGTATTATAATTCGTTAACTAAAGTTTTTGAAAGTGGTGGATATAGAGGAGAGCCAAGATTGTTTGTAAAGCCGCTTGAAGCATTTTTACTCTATAAAGAAATAGACGATACAAATGTGATAAAACACCTTGAACTTGAAAAAGGGGAATGGGTTGTTACTGAAACGCAAAAGAAGCAAGGGAAAATAGTGGAATACAAACCGTTGCAATGTGAAAAAGATTATTTGAAAAAGAGATATGAGTATCATAATCCCAAATGAAATAACGGAAATTTTGAAGGAGAAAAATTTCGTTAATACTTGTAAATGAGGCGGTAGAAATTCCTAGTAATTTCGCCATAAAAAAAACGTCATTTTATAGATTAAAAATGACGTTTTTTTTATTCTCAAAGCTTTTGTATTGCACTCTCAATTTTATTCACCAAATCAGCTGACACTTTATGAAAATACCCCAAAACTACCTTTCGAATATCATCGGATATAACTTTCAAATCACTAGCTAAGTTTTCAGCGAGATGTTCTTTTTCTATCGGCTGTAACTTCGTATAAAATTCACCAGCCTGCGTAAAGTCATTTTGTTTTGTTATAGAAGTTCTTTCAAGTTTACCTTCAACGTATCTTCCGTCACCGCTCGTTATTTGCTTAGTCGGTGTCCAATCTTGCTGCTGGTTAATCGTTAATTTGCGAAATTCGGGACCAATTCTTCTTCGTTGTGAATCACTGTAAATATTAGCGCGCCCTTGCAGCATTTTATCATCTGATAGTTCTGCACCATCCAGTAAATTAGAAGGGGAAAATGCGACTTTTTCTACTTGTTCCATAAAATTTTCAGGATTTTTATTTAATACCATTTTCCCGACTGGTATGAGAGGATACGTCTGTTCATCCCATACTTTTGTGTCATCTAAAGGATCATAAGATAGGTAAGCTTCATCTTTCAGATCCATGAGCTGGACGTATAAACCATACTCCAATGGTTTACCATTTTCAATAGCATCATATAAATCTTTCCCGCTATAATCAGGATTTTCAGCAGCTAGTTTAATTGCTTCTTTACTAGTAATGTACTGTACACCTTCAAATGGGTACCAATGATACTTTACATACTTTCGATTACCTTCCGCATTTCTCCATACATATGTATTAACACTATGTCCTGGAATGTGGCGAAGACTTTTGGCCGTACCATTATTAGAGTATAAACGGACAACAAAATGAATAGATTCAGGTGCTTTAGCGACAAAACTCCAAAATCTATTAGGGTCTATTAAGTTATTTTTAGGTGAAGGCAATAATGCTTGAATCGTTTCAGGGAAACGCATCGGATCACGAACAGAAAAAACAGGGATGTGATTGCATAAAAGGTCAAAAATGCCTTCTTTCGTATAAAATTTTGTGGAAAAACCGCGTACATTTCTAGAAGTATCCGGTGTTCCTTTCGTACTAACAGCTAACGAAAATCGCACCATAACAGGAACTTTCTCATTAGAATTTTGTAAAAAACTTAATTTAGTATGTTCAAACATCGGATAGATCGTTTGAAAATAACCGAACGCACCAAAACCTTTTACATGAACAGGTCTTTCTAAAATTTTTTCATGAATAAATTCTTGTAATGACTCATGCAGTACACTATCTTGCTCTAGTACAGGCCCGCGCGCACCAATTGTTTGCGAATGAAGTTTAGCTGGTTCAGTAAATTCTCGATGTTTATTAAACTCTTCTTCTAATAAATTGTTCCTATTTTTATCATATTTTTCATTCATCGATATAGCCTCCAAATTTTTTCGTCGATTGTTACTAAATATGATTTTATAGTCTTGATTATGTATGACATGCAAAGTTCAAAGCAGTAACATACCGCTAGATGAAAAAAACACATATGTAGTGGACCTGTTGAAATAGAAGAAATTATGGAAAAATGAATATCGTGAAGAAAATGACTATTAAAATTTCAATCTGAAAAATGAATTTATACATGACTTTATAGAGAATGAACAGAAATAAACAGGGAAAATAACTAGGAGGAATTTAGTATGTCGGATTGGTTTCAATTAGATAAAGAATATATGATGTCTACATATTGTCGTACAGAGGTTGCAATGGAAAGGGGAGAAGGGTGTAAACTGTATGATGTAGATGGTAAAGAGTATTTAGATTTATTTTCTGGCGTAGGAGTAAATGTATTAGGATATAATCATCCTAAAATTGTACAAACGACAATGGAGCAAGTTGCGAAATCGTTGCATTTACCGTTTCATTTTTTAAACCCAGTTGCAATTGAGTATGCAAAGAAATTAGTAGGTTGTACTTTAAAAAGCGGAAAAGTCTTTTTTACAAACTCTGGTACGGAAGCGACAGAAACGACATTAAAATTAATTGATAAATATAGATCTATTGCGAATGAAGAGCGTGATGGAGTAGTTGTGTTAAAAGATAGTTTTCACGGGAGGACGTTAGGGGCACTACATTTTACGAGACAAGAAAAGGTATATCAAAATTTTCCTAAAACATCTATTCCTGTATATGAAGTAGAGCGCGAGAATATAGACCAATTAGAAGAAACCATTATTAAAGAAAATCCAATTGCGATTATGCTAGAGCCTGTTTTAGGTAGCGGGGGGATTTATCCTTTATCAAGTGAATATTTACATGGTGTTCAAAATTTATGTAAAAAATATAATGTACTTCTTGTCGTTGATGAAGTTCAAAGTGGAATGGGTCGAACGGGAAAACTATTTGCTTATCAAAATTTTAATATTACACCGGACATTATTCAAATCGGTAAAGGAGCAGGAGGCGGGATACCGCTAGGGGGAATTATTGTAGGTGAAAAGTTATGTGATGTATTTTCACCAGGAGATCACGGGACAACGTTTGCTCACTCATCAATGGGAACAGCATTAGGTTTAACTGTATTAAATACATTACTTGATGATGGGTTAATGCAAGAAGCTTATGAAACGTCACTATATTTAAATGACAAACTGCAAGACATTCAGAAAGAAAATTCTTATTATATTCAGGAAGTGCGTCATGCGGGGATGATGTTTGGGATAAGTGTGAATGACACGAATGAAAATGTGAAGAAATTACAGATTGAGTTAATGAATAAAGGGATGTTGGTCGATGTAACACAAGGGAATATTATTCGATTACTTCCGCCGTATATTATTACGAAAGAGGAAATTGACGCATTCACTTATGAGTTTATTTCCTGTGTTCATAACATAGCTGCTACAGCAAGTATTTAAAAAAATATAAAAAAATATAAAAAGCTAAAGAAGCCGCTATTTTAGCGGCTTCTTTAGCTTTTTAAAATAGTAAATTACTTAACATAGAGAGCATCTCATTGGACAAATAATTAATTATGTGAAACAATAATAACAGATAAGGAGACGTTAATTTTCCTTAAGTGCTTCGAATTAATTTTATTCAATAAGAGAAGGTGTGCTTAAAGAAGTTAAATTAAATAAGGAGCTGTTTTATTATATGCAACAAAATAATGATTTAAATTTTGAACCTCAAGACGTTAATATTGTCAATCCTAAACAAGCCAGGAAAGCAGTAATTGCTACTGGTATAGGAAACGCAATGGAGTGGTTTGACTTCGGATTATACGCGTATTTAGCGGTTATTTTAAGTCAATTATTCTTCTCAGGTGTTGATAATAGTGGATTGCAGCTTGTACTTACATTCGGTACATTTGCAGCAGCCTTTCTCGTTCGACCAATCGGAGGTGTATTCTTTGGTAGAATAGGAGATAAGTACGGCCGAAAAATCGTGTTAAGTACTACTATTATTTTAATGGCACTTTCTACATTATTCATCGCATTACTACCAACCTATGAACAAATTGGTGTATGGGCACCAATACTACTTTTAGTTGCCCGAATGATTCAAGGCTTCTCTACAGGCGGCGAATATTCAGGTGCAATGGTTTATATCGCAGAATCTTCTCCAGATAAAAAGCGTGGTATACTCGGTAGTGGTCTTGAAATTGGAACACTCTCAGGTTACATTGCTGCATCGGTAATTGTTACCATTTTGACGTTATTGTTAACAGATGAGCAAATGCTCAGCTGGGGATGGCGTATTCCGTTCTTAGTAGCTGCACCAATTGGTTTGGTCGGTTTATACTTACGCCGTCATCTAGATGAATCTCCAATCTTTGAAGAGATGGAAAAAGCACAAGAGGAATCTGAAGACAATGAACAATTTTCATTTATGGATATTATTAAATATCACAAAAAAGACTTCTTATTAAGCACAGTAATTGTCGCCTTCTTTAATATTACAAATTATATGATTCTTTCGTATATTCCTTCTTATCTAACTCAAGTACTTAAAGTCGAAGAAACAACAGGCTTATTAATTATTTCTATTACGATGGCACTTATGATTCCACTAGCACTATATTTCGGTAAGTTAAGTGATAAAATTGGTAATAAACGCGTTGTGCAAATTGGTTTACTTGGTTTAACTGTATTTGCAATTCCAGCATTTTTACTAATAGGTAACGGACATATTGCAGCTATATTTGCAGGTATTTTCGTACTAGGTTTCTTCTTAAGTGTATATGAAGGAACATTACCTTCATTATTACCATCACTCTTTTTCACCGATGTACGTTATCGAGCACTTTCGATCTCATTTAATATTTCTGTATCGATATTCGGTGGAACAACACCGCTCGTATGTTCATACTTAGTTCATGCAACTGGTAACCCGCTCGCACCGGCATTTTATTTAGCAGGTGTAAGTATTATTGGATTAGTTGTATTTAGTGTACTATTTGTTACGACTTCAGGGCGTGCGCTAAAAGGTTCATATCCTACAGTAGAAACGAAAAAAGAAGCACACCTAATCGCTAAAGAAGACCCTGAAGAAACACTTTGGTGGCATGAAGAGTCATTAGAAATTGAAGCAGGGAAGAATGCTTCCATTTAAAAAGCAACGTAGAAGTATAAAAAGACTCCTATGAATAAATAACGGGTTCAGTTACGGGAGAGAAAATATAAAATAACAAACAAAAAAGGGATGTAAATCACATATGATTTAGCATCCCTTTTTATATTGTTATTAAAATGTTTAAGCACTTTTATGTACTCTTGCTATTTTATATACTAAAACCATTGCTAAATTGGTTGTCTAGAAAGACCTTTAATGATAGCTCGTGGAGATGGTAAAAGTTATATCCATTCTAATTTTAATCCAAAATACGCACAAATGGCTCTAACGATAATTCGAACCCATTATAACTTTTGTATACCATTTACCACAAACGAAGGGAAAAAGAAAACAGTAAAAACACCAGTATAACGATTGGGTATTGCTGGAAAATAGTTTGATTTAAAAGATATAATTTAATTTAGATAGTTCACTCAAATAATGGTGGACTATATTTTTTAAAAGGTAAATGGAAAATTACGTTAAAATAATTATAGAGATTGTGAAAAAATGTTCTTAAACTAACGGTCAGGTTACTTTAAGCAGGATTTTTCAAAGGAAATGGTGAATATCATATTTTGAAGGGGTGATTGCAGTGAAGTAAGTGATTTTTTTATCTTGGTTAAATACTTTGAAGAAAGGGATTTATAATTATGAACACAAAACTAATAATAGTAGAAGGTTTACCTGGATTTGGAAAATCAACCACTGCAAAGCTAATAAATGAAATTCTAAGCCAAAATAAAATTGAAGTTGAACTATTTTTAGAGGGAAATTTGAACCATCCAGCCGACTATGATGGTGTATCTTGTTTTAATAAATTTGAATTTGATAGATTATTATCTAACAGTGGAGATTTTAAAGAAGTGCTTCTTAAAAGAGTTCTAAAAAAAGGAAGCAATTATTTATTACCATACAGAAAGATAAAAAATGAGTTTGGTGATCAGTTTTCGGACGAATTATTTAACGATATTTCAAAAAACGATATATATGAATTGCCATTCGATAAAAATGTTGAATTAATTGCTGACAAATGGAATGACTTTACTGAAAGTGCTCTAGAAGACAATAAGGTTTATATCTTTGAATGTTGTTTCATACAAAACTCATTAACTATTGGGATGATTAAATATGGTGAACAAAAAGAAAAAATAATAAATTATGTAATGAAAGTTGCAAAAATCATAGAGAATTTAAATCCAATGTTATTGTATGTAGAACAAGATAATCTTGAATTTTCATTTAGGAAGGCACTAAAAGAAAGAACTCCAGAATGGTCCACAGGAATCGTCGACTATTACACTAACCAAGGCTATGGGAAAGAACATAATCATTCAGGTGTAGAAGGAGCGATAAAAGTTCTTGAAGCTAGAAGGAATTTAGAATTAGAAATATTCGATATGTTAAAAATGAAAAAAGAAAAAATCAATAATACAAAATATGAAATTGACTCATATAGCTCAATGTTAAAAGATAAGTTAACAATACAAATGGTGAAATAGCTTTTTGCACTAACTGGTACTTTAGTTGAAGAAGGAAATGAAAACGCTCAGAATATTTTCTGAGCGTTTTAGTTTGCTATTTATAATGCGAAATACATACAAATTATTGTGTTATTTCTAATGGTTATTAGCATTTTTCTCTCCCTAAACTGAGCACATGAATGAAAAAATAGGAGTCTTTTGTTGTCTTATTTCTTTCTTTTCTTCAAATGTTTTTGATATGCATAAAGCTTATGAATCTCTTCCTTAAATTCATGCAGAAGTACAGTGTTTTCACCATTTGAATAACGCACAGTATTATAAGCGTCTATAATAATATCACTTTGAATATTTACATCTTCTTCATCGTTTATTCTTTCTAGCCAAGCCTCAACAGTTTCTCCCCGTTTTCTATTTAAAGGAGGGGTTAACTTACTCTCTAGCTTGAAAATTTCCTTCCGAATTTCGTTATGCGGCGGTTTATTTCGTTTAAAACGATTTTGGTTCGTTCCTTCTTTATTAGTAATAATAGTAGATTCGAAGGCGGGCATATTTGGTAAACTGAATTGTTTTCGGTTTTTTACTATTTTCCAAACGACGTAAATAGCGATAGCTGTACATGCTATTATGGTAATGCTATTTATGAGTGTGGGGTCAAAATCAGGAAGTTTTTCCCCATTGTCTTCAATTTTAGGTTTTAAGAGATGCCCTTTACTTGCCCAAACCCCTTCAGTATCTTTCAATTCAGCTGCTGAAAATAACGGATTGATAGCGTATCCGACTCCTAACGCGACTACTTCTGTGATAAAGCTAAAAATAAGACGAATAAAAGGAAAAACTTGAACAAGTACTATACTCATTACACCAATCGTAATGATAGAAATGAAACGTAATAACTGTTGATTCCGATTTGCCCCAGTTAACCAAAATGTAATCATAATGTGTATAACTAATAGTAACAGCTTCCACAAAGGTGGAAAGGGCGCATAAAATATGGCTGAAATACCAAACCAAACAATACCGCCTAATGATTTTTGTACCGGATATCCTGGTCCGACTACATGTACGATAAAGAAGAAAAGCGGTAACATAATTGCGCCGAATAGAGAGAATGGGAGAAGGAAAGAACAACCGATTATTTGAGTAATGAACAGTATGACAAATCCTGTTGTTTTTTTCTTCATGAATTTATGAATAAGAAATACGCCTACATAGCCTGTTGCTAAAAATATGGAAATAGCAACAAGGTCATCCCTGTCTGTTAATAATGAAAGGAGGAGAAGCAAAATAAAGTCATTAACGTGATAGAGCCAAGTTTTCAACGGATTCCACCATCCCTTCGCTATTAATGAGGAACGTTGGCTGCGAGAGAAGAGGGAGTTCATTTTTCTGTAAACCAATGTATATCATTGTAGACGAACGTTCTCTCTTTCTCGTTACATAATGAAGGAATCCTTGTTTCGGAAGTAACGTACTATCATCTGAAATACGTGCTAATTCTTCTAAAGCTTTTGCATATTGTGTTTGCCCTTCATATAAAGATAAATGTAATGCACCACCTTCTGCTAATACACTAATAAATAATTCAAACGGTATTTGCTGCTTCGTTGCATATTGGCAAATGTATGTTGCAAATGAAATTAAATCTTCAACGTTATCTTTCCAACCAAACCCGCGATCGGCAGCTAAAGAAAGACAAATGGTCCAACTATAATTTTTTACAGGTTCATATTGCTTCGCTTGTAATTGTTGCATTTTAGCAGATGCCTTCCAATGAATAGATCGGAAAGACTCACGCTCATATCGTTTAACACCGATAATAGATGTTTCATCATTGTAAAAAGAAAAATTCGTTCGATAAGAACCAGTTAGAAGCTGCTGAAGTTCTTGCAACCCTGCGACTTCTTTAGGAGAAGGGTACACAATAATTTCAGTTTTTAACTTATCGAAAACGGGTAGGTGTACAGTTAATAAATGAAAAGGATCTTTTAATACACATTCAAACTGTTCAATTTGAAACACACCACGTTTCGTTGTGGTTAATGTTAAATCCCACTTTTGTGCCGAATGTGCAGGTTGTGAAAATGGAAAAGAGAATAACGTTTTTGATATTTGTTCAATTCCTTGATCTTTATGCTGTATAAGAGACGAATCTAAATGAAAATAACAAACACCATTAACGAGTGGTATGTTTGCACCGTTTTTCAAATGAATAAAAAACTGTCCAGATTCATCAGGGAAAAGCCGAGTGGTTTGTTTCTCGTTTATAACTTCAAATTTTTTCTCTATGTAAGCGACATATTTATAAATGAAAATCGCAAATAAATAATAGGAGAAAAAGAGAAACATTATAATTCGTTGCGGCATAAAAAACGTAAATAGTATAGCGCCTGGCACAGTTAGTTGAATAATATGGAGTTGAAAAAATAAAGGTACAGTTACAACACGCTGTCCATTCATGCTTGCTCAATCTCCACAGGTACGTCAATTTCTTTTAAAATACTTTGCATAATATCATTTTTAGTCGTGCGCAGGGCACCTTCCATTGATAAGACAATACGGTGATTCCAAACAGAAGGAGCTAAAAATTGTATATCTTCTGGTGTGCAATATTCTCTCCCGCGTAAGAAGGCTAATGCTTGAACTGCGCGCACTAAAGAAAGTGTGGCACGTGGGCTTACACCGTTAGCGATATAATCGTGATTTCGAGTAGCTTGCGCAAGTTTAATTATGTAATGTTCTAACGGTTCTGATATGAAAATTTCTTTTACTCTTTTCTGTGATTCTAATATATCTTCTAATGAGATAACAGGTGTGACACGTTCTAATGGTATATCGTTACGAAAACGTCGCATCATTTGTAGCTCATCTTCAGGAGTAGGATAACCGATTGAAATCGTCATTAAAAAGCGATCAAGCTGTGCATCTGGAAGAGGGAAAGTCCCTTGTGATTCAATTGGGTTTTGCGTCGCAATAACAAAGAACGGTTTCGGCAGAGGCGTAGATTGTTTTTCGAGCGTCACTTGTCGTTCTTCCATCGCTTCTAACAAACTCGACTGCGTTCTCGGCATTGCACGGTTAATTTCATCTGCCAGCAAAATGTTTGTCATAACTGGTCCAATTCTTAATTCGAATTCGCTTGTTTTTGGGTTGAAGTATTCAATACCTGTTATATCACTTGGAAGTACATCAGGGGTGAATTGAACGCGAGAAAAACTACCACCAATACTTTTGGAAATGGTTTTCGCCAGTAACGTTTTCCCAGTACCAGGCACGTCTTCGAGTAGTGCATGTCCATCAGCAAGAAGTGAAACGAGCAGTAGATCAATAACATTTTCTTTCCCAACAAACACAGATCCGATGTTTTCTTTCAATTTATGTATCATATGTACCATTCCTTTCATTATAAAAGAGCTAATATTTCTATATTTTAACAAATTATTCAGAAAATTTGTATGTTTTTTTAATTCAAAGAAATGGATATTTAATTATTAAATTACTCTTGCATATTTTGGAATATGATTATACAATATCGATATACGATGTATCGTAAGTCGATATATCATAAGGCGATGTATCGGAGGTAGTTATAATGAATGGGAAGGCGCAAAAATATATTCCGTTAACTGAGGCGACATATTACATACTGTTATCACTAGTGAAACCAATGCACGGATATGGAATTATGCAAATGGTAGAAGAGATGACAAATGGGGAAGTAAAGCTCGGTCCTGGTACTTTATACGGGAATACGACGAAATTACTTAAAGAAAAATTAATTGTTGAAGTTGCCTCTACAGATAGAAAGAAGTGCTATGAGTTAACGCCGTTTGGGAGAGAAGTGTTAGAGCTAGAATATAACAGATTGCAGAGATCTGTAAGGAATGGAAATAGTATATTAGGGGAGTGAATGGGAAATGGAGACAAAGAAGGTATTCAAACCTTTTGCGATATGGAGCTTGGAAAAAGAAGAAGCTTTTTTAAGAAAAATGCATCAACAAGGCTGGGCGTTACAAAAGTATAACGTAATGTATAGGTTTAAGAAAACTGAGCCGAAAGATGTAGTATATAAAGCAGACTTTAGATTAGAGTATAAAGATTCGACAGAAAAACAAAAAGAATATATCGAAATATATGAAATGTGTGGTTGGAAACATGTAACGAGTTTTGCGAAGTGGAATTACTTTTGTAAAGAAGTAGAAGAGGAAAATGAGTTACCTGATATTTATTCAGACAAAGAAACGAAGATACAAAAACTTGTTGAATTGATACAGTTCGTTGCAATTATGTTTGTAATGTTAATTCCAGTGCTTTACTTATGTTTTCTTGGAGTATCAGAATCAGGATTATATAAAGGTATGGTAGGGTTTTTAGTTTGTATATATTTATATGCGTTTATTAATTTATTTAGGAAGATTAAAAAGTTAAAAAAGGAAATATTTTAACAAAGAGTGATATTCTTAGAGAAGATATATATTGATGGGAATCAACTTCTCTAATTTCTATATATATTTTTTTTGTTCATTCTTTTTTATATAATAAAAGACCAACTTTTTAATTCATAGAACTAACAGTTACAAAGATAATATCAGTAACAACACCTAAAAAAATCATAAATGAAGAAGAAATAATCAACAATAACGAACTAGCAATTAATATTAATTTATTAGATTTTTGATTTTAAAAATGGTAGTAAAGTAAAAGACTACAAATAGTAGAAACAATCCATATTGTTAGATCGTAAGGAGTCGTTATTTTCTCCCAATCGAAGATCCAAAAGTAAAAGATGACTATATGACAAGTTAATAGTAGAAATATTGATGGAAGCGTTATCTTTTTATTGTTTGTTTTACCTCTCTTATGTAAACATTTCTAAAAGAGTGCGAAGTTTAACATATAATAAGGAAGAAACACATTTTTAATTAAGTTATTAAACGGAAAAATCCCTTATAGAAAAATCTATTTCTATAAGGGATAATAATGTTTTTATTAGAAAGACTGATTTTGAGCAGGTTTAATAAATTGTTCTGGGTTTTCAACAAGCCCACATACAGCGCATTGGACGCGATAAGTAGGTCCTTGATAGGCCATATGAAAAGCATTCATCGTGTCATTTGTATATTCTTCTTCTACTTGACCAGTTTGTGGATTTAATTTGACTGGTTTTACTTGTTGCTCAAGAATATTAAAGCGAGTACGGTTCGTTTTACAACTTGGACATAGCATTGGTTCCATATGTATACACCTCCATTTGTATCATTTCTTAAACTCTTTAATTTTATGCAAGCAAAAAACTTTCTCAATATAAATAGGTGTTTAATGTATTTAAAATTCAGAAAAAATAAAATATAATAAAAGTACGAACTGGTTATGTCCAAACCAAATCTCCTGTTTTATGCCAATAAGCTGGGGGGCCGAGAAATCGGCCTCATTTTTTTTGCTCATTACTACAAAGAACAAGGTTTTTATGAGACTTTTGTCGAAATTTTAGGGGTAGATATAAAGGGGGATGTAAAATGGATTTGAAAATGAAGTACATCATTTTATATGTAGAAAAGTTTGAGGAATGTTTAAAATTCTATAAAGATATTTTACAGTTACCTATAAAAGCAGAGCACGGTACATATATTGAATTTAATACTGGAACTACCATTTTAGCGATGAATACGCGGCAAGATGTGAAAGAATTAACAGGACTACCGCTTACAGAAGGTGAATTACAGTCTTCTCATTTCGAATTAGGATTCGTTGTTGAGAATGTACAAGAAACGATTGAGCAATTTAGAGAACAAGGTATTAAGATTTTAGTTGAACCTATTGTAAAACCGTGGGGACAAACAATTTCTTACATTGCTGATCCAGATGGAAATTATATTGAAATTTGTAGTTCATTAGAATAGAGGGAGAAAGAGAGATGGGATTTCCGAAACTAGAAACAGAACGTTTATTCTTAAGAGAACTTACACTATTAGATGCGGAAACGATGTTCCGTTATTTTTCGAAAGAATCTGTTATACGTTATTTCGGAATGGATTCTTTCCAAAATATTGAGCAAGCGAAAACAACGATTCAAACGTTTAAAAATCGTTATGAAGAAGGAAGTGTATTTCGCTGGGGAATCGAGAAAAAAGGGACGGGCCAATTAATTGGGACGTGTGGATTTCATTTAATTAACAATCATCATAGACGAGCTGAAATTGGTTATGAATTAGATGATACATATTGGGGACAAGGGTACGCAACGGAAGCGTTACAGGCGATTTTAGCTTACGGGTTTGAAACATTGCAACTTATAAGAATTGCTGCTGTTGTATATGTAGAAAATAAAGCTTCTCAAAAATTATTAAGTAAAGCAGGGTTTCAAGAAGAAGGATTACTTCGAAAACATATGATTCAAAATGGAGTTGCTCATGATACTATTTTATATTCTTTATTAAAAGAAGAGTGGAAGAAGTAATGAGCACAAACGAACTTATAAAGATTATGAAGAAGCATAGGGAAAATAGATTCATTTTAGGTATAGATGGTTTAAGTCGATCTGGAAAAACAACATTCGTAGCAAATTTAAAAGAAAATATGAAACAAGAAGGCATTCCGTTTCATATTTTTCATATTGATGATCACATAGTGGAGCGTAATAAACGCTATCATACAGGATATGAAGAATGGTATGAGTATTATTGTTTACAGTGGGATATTCCATACTTGAGGCAGAAGTTTTTTCAGAAGTTACAACATGAGACAAAACTGACTTTGCCTTTTTATCAAGAGGAAACAGACTCATGTGAAATGAAAAAAGTACAGATTCCTATTGTAGGCGTAATTGTTATTGAAGGAGTCTTTCTACAGCGAAAAGAATGGAGAGATTTCTTTCATTATATGGTCTATTTGGACTGTCCAAGAGAGACAAGGTTTCTACGTGAGAGTGAAAAAACGCAGAAAAACCTTTCAAAGTTTGAAAATAGGTATTGGAAAGCAGAGGATTATTACTTAGAAATGGAATTGCCGAAGGATAGGGCGGATTTAGTCATTGAATGATTTGAAAATAGAAGGTGAATAGAATGAATATTTTATGGGATTTTGATGGGACGTTATTTGATACGTATCCTGCATATACAATGATGCTTTCTGAAATATTAGGTGATTCAGTAGAAAAACAAGAAATATACAAAAACTTAAAAATATCATACTCTCATGCAATTCAATATTATAATATTTCATGCGAGCAGGAAGAAAAAATTAAAGTTTTGAAGGGGAAATTTACTCCAAAAGATATGGAACCTTTTGCGGGTGTCGAAGAGGTTTTGAAATTTGCAAATAAAAATGTGATTATGACCCATAAACATAGGAAAGGGGTTATGGCCATTTTAAAATATTACGGCTGGGAAAAATACTTCGTAGATATGGTTACAATTGACGATGGCTTTCCTCGAAAGCCGAACTCTTTGGCTTATAATCATCTGCATAAAAAATACAATATTGATTTAGCTATTGGAGATAGAGAATTAGATTTATTACCTGCAAAAGAATTAGGTATTTCAACATGTATGTTTCAAGGTAATTGTGATGTAGCGGATTATTCTTTATCACATTACTCGGAGTTTTTTAAGGTAGTGATAAATAGAGAGTTTTCTTTATAAAATAAGTTAGTATTTAAGACTGTATATTTCATTTTAAAGGTACAGTCTTTATTTTTTAGAACTATTTCATTTTATTTTCTGTATATAAAAATTGCTAGGAGTTAAAGAATGTCCGTCCATCTTTATTAAAGAAGTAGCCAGGTTAATTGTTAGATAGAAATAAACTGAAGGATAAAGTGATAGCGTCCACTTTATCTTTTTTATGTTTTAACCAAATTATGGTTATTCGTGTTAATATGAACTCATAGCTATATAGAAGGGGTGGGGTTAGTATGAAAACAGAAATAGTTCCTAAAAAGAAGTACAGTATAATAAGCTATATATCTTTACTCATCGGTATTTTGTGTTTTCTATTCGTGTTTATAACGCCAACAAGGATAGCGAATGCAGGTAATATAGTTGGAGATTATATTACAATTGCCCTGACAGGTGTAGGTATCATGCTTTCAATAATCACAATGACGAAAAGAACAGAGAAGAAGGGAATTGCTATTCTTTCATTAATACTGTCCTCATCATTTTTTATATTTTGGATCATAGCAATTATCCTATTGTTTACTGGTCAAATTAGTTTTGCGCCGTAATGTGTAATAAAAAGAGTCCTTCTCGTATGAAGGACTCTTTTTATTCGGTTTCTTCAGGTTGATATTCTAAAATATCACCCGGTTGGCATTCTAATGCTTTACATATTGCTTCTAAAGTTGAAAACCGAACTGCTTTTGCTTTTCCGTTTTTCAAAATAGAAAGGTTAGCCATTGTAATTCCAACCTTCTCCGAAAGCTCTGTTACACTCATTTTTCTTTTCGCTAACATTACATCAATATTAATGATAATTGCCATATTATTCACCTCAGACCGTTAAATCATTTTCTGATTTTATATCTATAGCATCTTTTAATAGTCTTTGGAGAACGGCAGCAAAGACCGCGATTACCATTGAAGCAAAAATCATAATCATTCCGATAATAATAATGCCAGGGGCGTCATCTCTCTCTGCCACAAGATAGAAAAGTGGCATACCTAATACATATAATACACTAATTGCCAATGCGCTGTACTTAATATTTTTTAAAGCTTTAACAGATAACTCTGAAAATGCGTTGTTTTTATCAATATAGTTTAAAAGCTTAAATGTTTGGTACAGTGCGAAGTAATAAGGTAGTGCTGTTGCGTATAAGTTGATAAATACAAGATATTTAATATATGCAATATCTGGATATAATTCTGCGGCGAAATTTCCTATTTTAGGGACTAAAAAAATGCACATAGCAAGAACAGGGATTCCGATCAGAATCACAACGGTCTTTAAAAAGAGTGTGGATCCTTGTTTCATAAAAAGCACCTCATTTATTTAATATCTTATTAATTTAACATGGAATTTATTGTTTAACAATAAATTTTTATTTCTTTTAATCGAGGATTTATTGTTAAACAAGTAATTAATGAAAAGAATGCTAAATCTTTTTTATAAGATAGATGAAACATACCGATATTTAATTAAAGAAAGAGAAGGTAACTATTGTTAGCTTTATGAGAATTGGGAACTAATAAAACATATGTAGGTTTTGGAATGGAAAAGGAAATAAGGTGTATTTAAATGAATGCAAAGTTTATGGAGGAACAATCATGTTGAATTATGGTGTGAAGATAAAAAAGTTGCTATTAGTGGCAGCTATAATAGTAAGCGTATTAAGTACGGAAAGTATGATGAATTATCATGCGGCCAAAGCTAAGGTGAAAAAAGTAGAACATCAGCCTAAAAATATAATTATGATGGTTATGGACGGGACTAGTTCAACGGCGACAACATTGGCTCGCTGGTATAAAGGGGCACCGCTTACGTTAGATCAAATTGTAACAGGAGGTGTTCGTACGTTTTCGGCGGAATCAGCTATTACAGACTCAGCGCCAGCAGCAACAGCATTAGCAACTGGAAATAAATCGAATTCAGGATATGTAGGTGTACTACCTTCTATTGTAAATTCACCTAGCTTAAAGCCAATAAAAGAAGAGGACAAGTTACGGCCGGTCGCAAACGTATTAGAAGGTGCAAAACGTACTGGTCGTGCAACGGGAATTGTTGCTACATCTGAAATTCAGCATGCTACTCCGGCGGGATTCTCAGCTCACCATGTCAATCGCAAGCAATTTAACGTAATTGCGAAGCAGCAAGTATATCAAAATATAGATGTCGTATTAGGCGGGGGAAAAGCGGCGCTTCTACCTATAAAAAGTAATGGAATCCGAAAAGATGGTGAAAATTTAGTAAAGGTGATTCAAGACAAAGGATACGATTTTGTTGAAACGAAAGATGCGTTATTGAACTCCAAATCTAATAAAATTTGGGGCTCTTTCTCACATCATGCTCTTGCGTTTGATATGGATCGTATAGCAACAAATCCAGAACAACCGACACTTTCTCAAATGACAGAAAAAGCAATTCAAACATTATCAAAAGATAAAGATGGCTTTTTTTTATTCGTAGAAGGTAGTAAGCCAGATTGGGCAGCTCATGCTAATGATCCGATTGGGATTATTAGCGATGTATTGGCATTTGATGAAGCGGTAGCAAAGGCGTTACAATTTGCGAAGAAAGATGGGGATACGATGCTTATCGCTTTAACTGATCATGGTAACAGCGGCATCTCTATAGGGAATAGGAATACGACAAAAGGATACAATACTACACCGGTTTCTGCATACATTGATCCATTGAAAAAGGCGAAAATGACACTTGAAGGAACTATAAATAAACTGAAATCTGATTTATCAAATGTAGAAGATGTAGCTAAACTATACGGTTTGGATAATCTAACTCATGATGAAAAAGAAAAATTAAAAGCGGAAAAAAAGAAAATGGATGTAGGACGAATCCTTACTACATTATTGGCTAATCGTGCAAATATCGGCTTTACGACAGGAGGACATACAGGTGAGGATGTATTCTTATATTCTTATGGACCTCAAAAACCAGAAGGCTTAATCCAGAATACAGACATTGCGAAGACGATGGCCAAAGCGATGGGCTTTAACTTAGAAGAAGTAACGAATAAAATATTTTTAGAGAGTGAGCAAGCCTTTAAGAAAATCGGTGCAACTGTAACAGCCGACAAAACCGAAGGAGTAAACCCGTTACTTGTGGTAAAACATAATAAAGTAGAAGCACAACTATTTGGTAACAAAAATATAATTCGTATCAATGGTAAAGGGTATGAATTAGGAAGTATTATTGTAGAGAGTAATGGAAAGTGCTATGTACCACAAGAAGCAATTCAACTATTTGTAAAGCATTCTCGTTAAAAAATTGCCAACCAGTTAAGCTAACTGGTGGCAATTTTTTGTGTTCATTCTAAATATAAGGGCTCGGATTGTTTTGTAAAGTTTTTCAGAGGAGACTTGTATAAATGTTAAAGGGGAATTATATTCTTTTCTTACATTAAAAAATTTCGTTTTGTAGAATAGAGAATTTATACATATAGTAAAGTCTAATGTATTATCAATTAATATTTACGAAAAATATATTAATACTTTAGAATTTCTTTAATTTTCATTATTTTTTATTTAAGGTTATCCGTTATATTTATAATGTGTTTATTTCAATTTATCGTATTGTAGCGCAGTTTCATATAATTAGAAAGCAATCCTCAAAATAAAATCTCCACTAGAGTAAATTTATTATTTTTTTGCGTTTTTTATTTACAAAAATTATTATGCCGCTAAGAAAACTGTAGTTTATTGAATTAGAGATATATTAGAATTTATTTGAAGAAAGAGAGAGGGAATAAAATGAATATAGTGCACTTACGTCCTAAACAGCGTTCTAAGTATCGAATTATGCTAGGGACGTGGTATTACTCTACAAAGAGGTATATTCAGTGGTTATCAGACGGAAAAACATATGCAAAAAGGTTCCAACAAGAAAAGCTACCTTGTACAGCAATTCAGCACCGAACGATATTACTCCGTAAGCTCAAAGATGTAGATATGTGGTATCAACAGAATAAGGTTGTTAATTTGAAAATTGCTGTTAAAAAACTAAATGGTATCGTCATTAGACCAGGAGAAACATTTTCTTACTGGCGTTTAATAGGTAAGCCTACGAGGAAAAAAGGGTATGTAGAAGGTATGGTATTACATTACGGATCTTTTCAAACAGGTATTGGAGGAGGTCTTTGTCAGCTTTCGAATTTAATATATTGGATGACTTTACATACACCACTGACAGTAACAGAACGATATCGTCATAGCTTTGATGTCTTTCCTGATTCTAGGCGAACTCAACCGTTTGGGAGTGGAGCAACTTGTTCCTATAACTATTTGGATTTACAAATTAAAAATGAAACGGACCAACCGTATCAACTTCATCTTTATATGACAGATGAATATTTAGTTGGTGAATGGAGAACAGTCTATCCGCAACTTTATCAATATGAAGTGTATGAGAAAGAACATTCAATTCAACCTGCATACTGGGGCGGTTATATACGACATAATGTGATTCAACGTAAAGTATATAATCAACAGAAACAGTTAATAGAAGATCAATATGTAACAGAGAATCACGCTATAATGATGTACGAACCACTATTAGCTTGTAATAATGAGAATAGTGAGTAATATGGTAATCCATAGATTAAATAGTATAGAAAATATTTAATTCTTATTTTTATTAAAAAAGTATGAATCCCAGATTTACTGGATTTTAATTGTAACTAAGAACATATAAAAGTTCACTGTTATTTATAGGAGAGTCTGTTTGTTTTTATATCTTATGTATTTCACCCTGCATAAAAAAATATTTCTCAACATTTTATTTGTTGAAAAAGATTGAATATTCGTATTATAACGAATATTATGTTGTTATCGGCAAAAAACGATAATTTGCAGACACTGGGGAGGAAATACATTGAAAAAGAAAAAGAAATTAAAACCATTAGCGGTATTAACAACAGCAGCAGTACTAAGTAGTACGTTTGCTTTTGGAGGTCACGCAGCTTATGCTGAGACACCAACATCATCTCTACCAATAGATGAGCACTTAATACCGGAGGAGCGTTTGGCAGAAGCGCTAAAACAACGGGGGGTAATTGATCAATCTGCATCACAAGCTGAGACGTCAAAGGCTGTCGAAAAATATGTTGAGAAAAAGAAAGGGGAAAACCCTGGGAAAGAAATCTTAACAGGAGATAGTCTTACACAAGAAGCTTCTGATTTTATGAAAAAAGTAAAAGATACAAAAATGAAGGAAAATGAACAGGCACAGCAGCCTGAAGTAGGCCCAGTAGCTGGACAAGGTGCAGCATTGAATCCAGGGAAATTAAATGGAAAAGTACCTACTACATCAGCGAAGCAAGAAGAATACAATGGAGCTGTTCGAAAAGATAAAGTACTTGTTTTACTTGTAGAATTTAGCGATTTTAAGCATAACAATATTGATCAAGAGCCAGGATACATGTATTCTAAGGACTTTAATCGTGAACATTATCAAAAAATGTTATTTGGTGATGAACCATTCACTTTATTTGATGGATCGAAGATTAACACATTTAAGCAATATTATGAAGAACAATCTGGTGGTAGCTATACAGTTGATGGGACTGTAACAGAGTGGCTTACTGTTCCAGGAAAAGCATCAGATTATGGTGCTGATGCGGGTACTGGGCATGATAACAAGGGGCCTTTAGGACCAAAAGATTTTGTGAAAGAAGCATTAAAAGCAGCGGTAGCAAAAGGAATCAATTTAGCAGACTATGACCAATTTGATCAATACGATCAAGATGGTGATGGAAATAAAAATGAGCCAGATGGCATTATTGATCATTTAATGGTTGTACATGCTGGCGTTGGTCAAGAAGCTGGCGGCGGTAAATTGAAAGATGATGCGATTTGGTCACATCGTTCAAAACTAGGTTCAAAACCATATGCAATTGATGGCACGAAATCTTCTGTTTCGAACTGGGGCGGAAAGATGGCTGCATATGATTATACAATCGAGCCTGAAGACGGAGCAGTTGGTGTGTTTGCACATGAGTATGGCCATGATTTAGGCTTACCAGATGAATATGATACAAAGTACTCAGGACAAGGTGAACCTGTTGAGTCATGGTCTATTATGAGTGGTGGTAGCTGGGCTGGAAAAATTGCAGGAACAGAGCCAACGAGTTTCTCGCCACAAAATAAAGAGTTTTTCCAAAAGAATATGAAGGGGAACTGGGCGAATATTCTTGAAGTAGATTATGACAAACTTAGCAAAGGAATCGGTGTTGCAACATATGTAGATCAAAGTACTACAAAATCTAAACGACCTGGAATTGTTCGTGTTAACTTGCCGGACAAAGATATAAAAAATATCGAATCGGCGTTTGGTAAGAAGTTCTATTACAGTACAAAAGGAAATGACATTCATACAACACTTGAGACACCAGTATTTGACTTAACAAATGCAAAGGATGCTAAGTTCGATTATAAGGCATTTTACGAACTTGAAGCGAAGTATGATTTCCTTGACGTATATGCGATTGCAGAAGATGGAACGAAGACACGCATTGATAGAATGGGCGAAAAAGATGTAAAAGGCGGCGCGGATACAACTGATGGTAAATGGGTTGATAAATCATACGATTTAAGCCAATTCAAAGGGAAAAAAGTAAAACTGCAATTTGAGTACTTAACAGATATTGCAGTAGCTTATAAAGGATTTGCGTTAGATAATGCAGCCTTAACTGTAGATGGAAAAGTTGTTTTCTCTGATGATGCAGAAGGTCAGCCAGCAATGACGTTAAAAGGCTTTACTGTGTCTAACGGATTTGAACAGAAAAAACATAATTACTATGTAGAGTGGAGAAATTACGCTGGTTCTGACACTGCGTTACAACATGCACGTGGCCCAGTATTTAATACAGGAATGGTTGTATGGTATGCGGATCAAAGCTTTACAGATAACTGGGTAGGCGTTCATCCAGGTGAAGGGTTCTTAGGAGTAGTAGATTCTCATCCAGAGGCAATTGTAGGGACATTAAACGGACAACCTACTGTGAAGAGCAGTACGCGTTATCAAATTGCCGATGCGGCATTCTCATTTGATCAAACACCAGCATGGAAAGTAAATTCACCAACACGCGGTATCTTTGATTATAAAGGATTACCAGGAGTGGCAAAATTTGATGATTCTAAGCAATACATCAACAGCGTTATTCCTGATGCAGGACGTAAGTTACCGAAGCTAGGACTGAAGTTTGAAGTAGTAGGCCAAGCTGAAGACAAGTCTGCAGGTGCAGTTTGGCTTCATCGATAAAATAAGGTAAAAAGAAGAGAAGCTGCGATAAGTCGGTGAAACTGACTGATTGCAGCTTTTTTCTTCTTGTGAAAAAACTCGCTGTTTTTTATGTACTTATTGGAAAAATATGAAGTTTTTTTGATACATAAAATGCTCCGTCTGTCCAATTATAGAAGCTATTTTGGACGTAAGAAATTTGTAAGTAATGAGTAAGAAAAAAGAGATTTTCATAGTATAAAATATTTATTATAGCTACTTTTAACACCTGATACTAATAGTGTGCTATAATATGAATTAGCAACAAAAAGGAAAGGAATTAGAACAATGACCTTAGAAAATACTAAAAATTTAAAAAAACAAGTTGCTCCTTTTGAAAAATCAACGATTAAAAAAAGTGTTTGGCAACTGATCAACACAATCGTGCCATTTATTATTTTATGGTACCTTGCTTATAAAAGTTTGTCAGTTTCTTATTGGTTAACATTAGTTCCAGCACTGTTAGCCGCTGGATTTATGACAAGGATTTTCATTATTTTTCATGATTGTACCCATTATTCATTCTTTAAAAGTCGACGTGCAAATAGAATAGTTGGAACGTGTATGGGTGTTTTAACATTATTCCCATTTGATCAGTGGGGGCATGAGCATTCTATTCACCACGCTACGAGTGGTAATTTGGATAAGAGGGGTACAGGGGATATTTGGACGCTTACAGTAGATGAATATGTAGCAGCACCATTTAGACTCCGTTTAGCATATCGTTTATATCGCAATCCATTCGTTATGTTTGGGTTAGGCCCAATTTATGTTTTCCTGCTTAAAAATAGATTTAACCGAAAAGGTGCTAGAAAAAAAGAACGTATGAACACTTATTTAACAAATATTTTAATCGTTGCTGTAGTAGCTATACTTTGCTGGGCGATTGGGTGGCAATCGTTTCTGTTAGTACATGGTACTATATTCTTAATAGCAGGTTCAGTAGGGATTTGGCTGTTTTACGTACAGCACACATTTGAGGATTCTTATTTTGAAGAGGATAAAGATTGGGAATATGTGAAAGCGGCAGTGGAAGGAAGTTCTTTTTATAAGCTTCCCAAAATTTTGCAATTTCTAACGGGTAATATTGGATTCCATCATGTTCACCATTTAAGCCCAAGAGTACCTAACTATAAACTAGAAGAGGCACACAATAATACGCTTCCTTTAAAAAATGTACCAACGATTACGCTTGCTACAAGCTTACAATCACTACGTTTCCGTCTTTGGGATGAGAAAAGTAACAATTTTGTTAGCTTTAAAGATGTCAAAAATATAATTAAAAATAATGTTTCTGTTCGGGTGAAATCTGAACTATAATTGCATCGCATATAAAACTCCCCTTAATCATTTTCGATTTAAGGGGAGTTTTTGTTTAAAGAGTAGATGCCAGATAAGAAGAAAAATTAAATGATTCAAATTATAATTGAAGCAGATTAGGAATTGCTCGTACGTAAGTACAAATATAAGGTGACAGTAAATACATTATGTTAATAAGTGGAGTTGTCATGAATTCTCCATTATGATAACTGTTCATAAATCCGACGAAAATTAATAGCAAAAGGGGGATAGTACAACATTATATCTAAAAATAAGAAAAGACTTGAATGGAAATTTCATTCATTTTTCTTGGTGTTCCGCATTCCATACACTTAAATAAGATGCATATTCTAATTCATCTGGATTCTCATGTAACATAGAAATGAATTCTAATTTATTTCCATCACAATCTAGAAAGTATACACTTGCAGCGGGCATCCACCTTTGGACAATTGGCTCTTGATTTCCTTTTCCTTGACTTCCTATCACTTCTATTCCACGTTCCTCTAACCAAGATTTAGAAGTCATTAAAGATTCTAAATTTACACCAAAAGCAAAATGTCTCGGCTCAAAGTCTTCGATATTATTTACTTCCCATAGTCCAAGCATTTGTTTTTTATTTTCTCCGACCCAAAAGAAAGCCACTCTTCTTTTGGAGAGTTTTCTTGCTAACGTTAATCCTAGCTTGTTTTGATAGAAATTTATCGCTTTTTCTAAATTTTTTACATGTAAATGAGTTTCGTATATGTTCTGTATTATTATGATCATTCCTTTCTTTATTGGTAACTACCAATTGAATAGTGAATGTAATTCTAAAGTTGAAATATGTATAAGCCTAGTAATGTACATCTATATCCGATATACCTACTTACTATTATATTGAAATTGAAATAAGATAAATCCAACTGAGGTAGCAAGTTTAAATGAATATTCTACTACTTTTGTAGGAGAGGGGATATATTCATTAAATTCAGATGAAATCATATTAAAATAATGAAAAACACTATTCTTTTCGTAAGAATAGCATCTTTTTTAATGTTCTTAAGTTGATGGCCATAGGGCAGAATTTGAAAAATGCGAAATTACAAAGCTAAGAATTTTAACTCCACAAAAAAATCGATTTCCTGTGGAGTTAAAGGAATCGACTTTTTATTTACCTTGTTGTATTAACGCGGCTGTTAACTTAATAGTAGATAAGTATAATCACCTATTTCTCCCAAAGTTCAATCAATCGACCTTCAGGATCCTTAATCCAAATAAACTTTCCAAATTCACTCATTTCTTCTTTCTTTTCAAGAGGTACACCAATATTCTCAAGATGCTTTATAGTCTTGTTTAGATTATATACTTGGAAATTTAACATTACTTGTTGTTCTGTTGGAAAATAATTGTCATTCTCAGTAAAGAAAGAAAAGATGGTCTCATTTCCTAACTGGGGTTTAATCACAGTCCCATTCCAATCTTCTATATCAAGTTTCAACACTTCACTGTACCATTTTTTTATAACATCAAGATTCTTAGTTCTCCAAAATATTCCTCCGAAACCTTTTATCATCGTATCTAACTCCTGTCTGTCTTTAAATATATATTAAATATATCAAAACAAAACAGTAATAGTAAGCTGAATCATCAACTTATGAACAGTAAAAATCATAATTGCTAGTATTGTAGCATTTACTACATTAACACTTTCAACATCATCATTGGCAAAACTTGAAATCTGGGGGGAAGGTATTGAAATGCTCACTTTTCAACCCATAGTTCATCTGAGAAATTCAGAACTTAAAGTGTTATAAATAATCCTTTCAATAGTAGGGAGAAATGAAAGAAGGAACGATAAAAGACCATACATGAAGTGAAGCGCCACGTGTGGTCTTTTATGTATCGTCAAATATTACATAGTCTCGCTAATTTTACTTTCACTATGAGTGTTAGTAGATATTCTTTTCTTAACTTTAAAGTGATAGTAGGTATAGCAAAAGATGATAAATGGTACAGTGCAATAGATTCCAAGTCGTTGTTCTGGGATAAAAATAAGACTGATTAATATAATGCCATACAATCCAAAACCAAGAATTGGTACGAGTGGATAAAGTGGAGTTTTAAATTTTAAGTCTTCTAATTTTCCACCGTCTGCTAAATAATGTTTGCGGAAAAAGAATTGAGAAACACAAATTGACATCCAAACAATAATGGTAATGACTCCGGAAATTGAAATGAGCCATAAGTAAACCGTTTCAGCAGCTACTACGCTTGTCAAAAGAGAAAAAGCAGAAATAGCTATCGTCATGATTAAAGCGTTGAGAGGAATCCCACGTGATGATAATTTCTTTAAAAAGGCTGGAGCCATTTCGTTTTTTGATAGTGACCAAAGCATACGAGTTGCGGCGTACAGCCCAGAGTTTGCGACAGAAAGAACAGCTGTAAGAATAACAAAGTTCATAATATCAGCTGCATATGGAATACCGATATTATCAAAAACAGCAACGAATGGGCTCTTTGTTAATCCAGCTTCTTCCCAAGGAATTAAAGCAACAAGAACAAAGATTGCTAAGACGAAGAAAAACATCGTGCGCCATATAATATTTCTAATAGAACGAGGTAAAGTTTTTGCTGGATCTTCACTTTCACCTGCTGCGATTCCAACAAGTTCTGTACCTTGGAAGGAATAGTTGACTGTAACCATTGTTAAAAGAATAGCGGCAAGTCCATTTGGGAATAAACCACCATGATTTACGAAATTTGATAATAGCGGAGCGGGTTCGTCGCCTTTTAAATCAATAAAACCGAACATAGCGGCGCCGCCAAGAATAATGAAAGCGATAATGGCAGATACTTTTATACTTGAAAACCAAAATTCTGTTTCTGCATAACTACGAGCAGATAATGCGTTAATAGTGAAGATTGTAACGCCAAATATTAAACACCAAACCCAAACAGGAATATCAGGAAACCAGCGCTGCATTGTAATGCCGGCAGTTGTAAATTCAAGACCGGTCGTATTCGCCCAGCTTAACCAATACAACCATCCGATTGTAAAGCCAGTTGCAGGATTGATGAACTTAGTGGCATATTCCTGGAAAGAACCTGAGACAGGCATGGCTACAGCGAGTTCACCAAGACATAGCATAACGAAATACATTAATAATCCACCGGCCATAAAGGCAAGTACGGATCCACCAGGTCCAGCTTGACTTATTATAAAGCCAGATCCGTTAAATAACCCCGTTCCAATCACACCACCGAGTGCAATCATGAATAAGTGTCTACTTTTCATCGTTCGTTTTAATTCATTGTTTGTATTACTTACTTGGGCCATTGTTTTCCTCACTTTCGTAGTTGATAGAATAAAGTTTGATGTTTTTCCGTATTATGGAATGTATTCCGTGATGTGAAATCTTGTTATAATTTTCAGAGAATTAAAAAGAAAAGTCAATATTTTTTTGTTTGCGTTTTCAATTTGTTATTAGTGATATATTTTTACTGTTAGAAAATTAAATAAATAGATTGATTTCATTTCGAATATTTGCTAAATTGATAGTTAATTAAACGTACTAACATATTACGAGTAAAGTTGAGGCGAGTTATGGTACAGTCCATTGATCGAGCGATAAGTATTATTAAATTATTGAATTCTACAAATGAAAAAGAGTATTGGGCTATTTCTGATATAGCAGATGGAACACATCTCCCAGTTAGTACAGTACATAGATTACTTAACTCTCTAATGGAGCATGGGTTAGTTACACAAATACCAGAGACAAAACAGTACAAAATTGGACCAATGTGGATGGAAATAGGGTTACGTCAATTGGAGAAGGTAGACTACAGATCAGTTGCAAGAGAAGTGATGAAGCGGTTGGCCTTTGAAGTCGAAGAAAGTGTCTATTTAAATATTCCAAACGGAACACATTCTATTATCATTGAAAGAATGGATAGTCCTTTAAAAATTCGAGTTATCGATAATCTAGGGGAACAAATTCCACTTTCAATTGGTGCCGCAAATAAAACGATGCTTGCTAATATGAAAACGAATGAAATGGAACATATTGTAGAACATTTACTTTCTTCATTACCAGAACAAAAGCAAATTCTTCTTAATCAAATAAAGCAAATAAAAAATGAAGGATATGCTGTCAGTTATGGTGAAAAAACAGAAGGGACAGCTTCAGTAGCTGCACCTATTATCGGATTTAATCATAAAGTAGTAGGAGCATTAAGTGTTGGGTTAATTAGTCATCGTATTAATGATGATCGACTATCTTTTCTTATTAGCAAGGTAAAACAAGCAGCTCATGAAATATCAATAAAAATCGGCAGTACATCAGAACTATAATTTTGATAGCTGTCGTCATTTTTTTATTCATATACTAGAATTCGTTTTCATAATGCGGAAAAATAGGGGGATTTATATGTCAAAGTGGCAATCAAAAGAACAATTGATTCAATTATTAAGCAGTCTTGTTGAAATTCCTAGTATTACCGGTTCAGAAGCTGAAGTAATATTGCCAGACTTTGTTGTGGAACAATTATCTGAATTACAGTATTTCAAAGAAAACCCGCATCATTTACAAAAAAATCCGACAGGGGACGGAAGATATTTTGTTACAGCACTAGTAAAGAAAAAAGATAGTACAAAAAATACTGTAATTCTAGTAAGTCACTTTGATGTTGTAGATGTACAAGATTACGGAGTGTGGAAAGAAGATGCATTTAATCCTAAAAAGTTAACATCTATGTTTTATTCTCATAAAGATGAACTTCCAGACCATGTGCGTGAAGATATAGAACATGGGGAATGGCTGTTTGGTAGAGGAACAATGGATATGAAATGCGGTCTAGCATTACAAATGGCAATGATTGAACAAGCATGTGAAGGAAGATTCGATGGGAATGTTCTTTTATTGGCTGTACCAGATGAAGAAGTGAATTCTGTAGGGATGAGGGCCGCTGTTCCGGGACTGTTAGATTTAGCTAGAGAGCATAACTTAGATTATAAAACGGTCTTAAACTCAGAGCCTATGTTTTCAAGACATCCTGGTGACCAAAATAAGTATATTTACACTGGCTCTATTGGTAAAGTGTTACCTGGTTTTCTTTGCTATGGAAAAGAGACACATGTAGGTGAACCTTTTGCAGGCTTAAATGGGAGTTATATGGCTTCATTAATAACAGCAGAATTAGAGTTAAACACAGACCTTTGTGATATTGTAGAAGGGGAAGCGAGTCCTCCGCCAACTAACTTACTTCAAAGGGACTTAAAGGAGGATTATTCTGTACAAATTCCGCATCGTGCAGTTACATTATTTAATTTGTTTTTATTAGAAAAATCAATGACAGATGTAGTTTCATTGTTACGTCAAAAAGTAACGAAAGTAGCAGAGAAAATAGAAGAGTCGTATGAAAAACATGCATATCGTTTTTCTAAATATAATCCATTTATACCACCTAATCTCAAAGTAAATGTATTAACGTATGAAGAGCTTATCACATATGCAATTGAGCAACATGGACAAGAAAAAATAAATCATATTCAATCTAATATTATAAAAAATAGAGAAGATAAAGATGATCGTGCGGTAACGATTGATTTAGTAGATAAATTAGCGATTTTATGTAAAGAAAAGGCACCGATGATTGTACTTTTCTTCGCTCCGCCGTACTATCCAGCTGTGAGTTCACGCAACAATCCTTTAATAAAAGAGGTGGTTGTAGAAATGGAAAAGTATGCACACTACAATCATAAGATTACATTTGAAAACCAAAATTATTTTGGGGGGATTTCAGATTTAAGCTATGTAGGCTTGCAGTATCCACTGGATTCAATGAGTTCGCTTGTAGACAATATGCCATTATGGGATAAAGGTTATTCAATTCCGCTTCAGGAATTAGAAGAGTTTGATGTTCCAGTATTAAATATGGGGCCGGTAGGAAAAGATGCACATCAATGGACAGAACGTCTAGATGTAAACTACGCATTTGAAACACTATTAGATATGTTACCGAAATGCATTGAAAAATTATTAGTTTCTAATAAAATTACACAATCATAGTAGGGAATAGGTAAGGGATAAAACAGAACCTTTAAAGAAAATTCGAATGAAATTATTTTAATATAATTAAAAACGGAACGGCCAAGCTCAATTTTATATGAGTTTGGCCGTTTATCATGTAGTGAATTTTTAATTAAAATTATGTGAATTCATAGCTAACGTAATCTCTTTTATAGTTTTATTTTTTAGTTTGACCAGATAGTTCAACAGACTTTTGCGTACAACGCTGCATAGCTGAAATAATCGCTGTTCGTAATCCTTTTTCCTCTAATGTTGCTACAGCTTCTATTGTCGTTCCACCAGGAGAACAAACCATATCTTTCAATTCACCTGGATGTATTCCTGTTTCTAGTACCATTTTTGCAGAGCCTAACACAGCTTGAGCAGCGAATTTATATGCTTGATTTCTAGGCATACCATCTAGTACAGCAGCATCTGCCATCGCTTCTATAATCATATATACATATGCTGGTGAAGAACCACTTACAGATGTTACAACATCCATTAATTTTTCACTTACGATCTCTGTTTGACCAAAACTATTGAAAATGTTTAGTACATCTTCTAAATCTTTTTCTGTCACCATTTCATTAGGGCATAATGCAGACATTCCTTCTCCAACAAGAGCAGGAGTATTAGGCATTACTCTTACAACTTTTAATTTTTTATTAAAGGCATTTTCAGTACTTTCAATACTTTTACCAGCAGCGATCGTAACGATGATAGCATCGTTTTTGATTACTTCTTTTATTTCATTAATTATTGATGCGTATAGGTCTGGTTTAATTGATAAAATTAAAATATCAGCATTTTTAGCTACTTTATTGTTGTCGGTAGTTGTAGTTAGCCCATATTTTTCACTAGCATTTTTTAAATTAGCAGTGTTTAAATCTGAACAAATAATATGATTTGAAGACACTATCTTTTTGTTTAGCATCCCGCCAATCATAGCCATTCCCATATTTCCGCAACCGATGAATCCAATTTGTTTATCCATAATAACTCAATCTTGCTCCTTTTATAATCAATTATATCGGTTTGATATTGTTATCTTAGAATAATAATAATATCCCTGTGCAATATAAAGAAACATTCTAAGAGAATATATTCCTTTTTGCAACACTAAAAGATAAAAATTAATTATATTCGACATTATGTAAATATATACACTATAATGTAAGGTTTTATGTTTATGAATATGAGTTAAACTTATATCAATTTGTATTTTCATTCAGTAGGGCAATAATTTCATACAAGTCACTTGTGGCACTATTTATTTTTAAAAATACCTCTTGACACCGAATTGAACTATATCGCATAATATAAAAAAATTAGATTGAAAATCGTTGAAGGGAATTAGTACATATGTCTTCTTGCGAAAGAGAGTGGAATTCACCGGCTGAAAGATTCCTCGTATAGAATGTATCGAACCTATCCCCGAGTCTTAAATGAAAGTTTAGGCGTTCGCCTGCGTTATAGGCACCAAGTGGATATCTATGTATATCAATTAAGGTGGTACCGCGGAACAATGACCGTTTCGTCCTTTTTATTTTATTAAGGGCGAAGCGGTCATTTTTATTTTGCTCTTAAATACTTCAATGCAGCATTGATGAGAATAGATATAGTTGCAAAGTGAATGAAGTGTAAACTATAAAAACTTTGATTTTAGACTTGGGGGATAAAAAGGTGAAAAAACAACGAATTGTTGTAAAGATTGGAAGTAGTTCCTTGGCAGATAGTCACGGAGGCATCTCTACAGAACAGCTTTCAGATCACGTTGCCGCATTGGCTCGGTTGAAAGAGGAAGGGCACGAGGTTGTGTTAATTACATCTGGAGCCGTCGCTGCAGGTTTTTCAGCGCTAGGATATCCTAGTAGACCTGTAACGATTAAAGGGAAACAGGCTGCAGCAGCTGTCGGACAAAGTTTGTTAATGCAGGCGTACACGGAGGAATTCCGTAAATATGGCATCGTTACTGCGCAACTTTTGCTGACGAGAAGTGATTTTTCTAGAAAAGAACAATATAGTAATGCTTACGCTACGTTAGGAGAATTACTAAACCGTTCCGCTCTTCCAATTATTAATGAAAATGATTCCATCTCTTTAGAGGAGCTGACGTTCGGTGATAATGATATGCTGTCAGCTTTAGTAAGCGGGCTTGTTTCGGCGGATATGCTTATGATCTTTACGGATGTGAACGGGTTATATGACAAAAATCCTCAGAAAAATGCGGATGCAAAAAAATATTATTTTCTTCCTGAAGTTACGGAAGAAATTTCTTCTCTTGCAGGAGATGCTGGCTCAAAACTTGGGACTGGTGGTATGAAATCAAAAATCGATGCTGCAAAGACAGCACTCTCTCTTGGTGTGAGTGTATTTATCGGGACAGGACGTGGACAGGAAAAGTTTGTAGATGTTTTGAAGGGTAAGGGTGATGGAACGTATGTTGGTAATGCTCCTCAAAAAGAAATGAAGATGAACAAGCAATGGATTGCCTTGCATTCGCTTGTTAGCGGACAAATTGAAGTAGATGCTGGGGCGGCTACTGCCATCATTCAGCATGGTAAGAGTTTACTTCCAGCTGGTGTTACGAATGTATCAGGATTTTTCCAAGTGGGTGAAGTTGTAGAGGTTGTAACGCAACAAGGGCGCGTAATAGGAAAAGGACAATGCACATATAGTGCAGAGGAACTAAGAGATGTAAAAGGTATGCAAAGCCAAGATATTCAAGTAAGAGGCGAGAGACATAGTTATGAAGTCATTCATAGAGATCATTGGGTTTCACTTTAAAAAGGAGGAAATGAAAATGAATGAAGTGTTGGCAAAGGGGATAAAAGCAAAAGAGGTTGCTAGAGAACTTGTGCTTAAAACTACAGATCAAAAAAATGAAGCACTTGCTGCAATTGCTAATCAGTTGATAGTAGAAACAGCTTATATTTTAGAAGAAAACAAACGGGATATTGAAGAAGGTAAGGAGAAAGGATTTTCTGATTCACTCCTTGATCGCCTTTTGCTGAATGAACAGCGAATTGTTGATATGACAGAGGGTATTAAGCAGTTAATTGAATTACGTGATCCTATTGGAGAATGTGTAAGTGCATGGGAACGACCAAATGGACTATCTATTCAGGAGATGCGCGTACCACTTGGTGTTGTCGGAATGATTTATGAGGCAAGACCGAATGTAACTGTTGATGCTGCTACAATTTGTTTAAAAACAGGAAACGCAGTAATACTACGTGGTAGTTCTTCTGCTATCCATTCTAACAAAGCCATCGTTAGCGTTATTCACCGGGCGCTTAAGCAAACTAGCTTGCCTTCAGAAAGTGTACAGCTCATAGAAGATACAACGAGAGATAGTGCAAAACAGCTGTTTACATTGAATGAGTACTTGGATGTTCTTATACCAAGAGGCGGTAAACAATTAATTGATACAGTAGTGAGAGAAGCGTCTGTTCCAGTACTTGAAACAGGTGCGGGAAATTGTCATATATTCATTGATGAAACAGCGGATAAACAAATGGCATTTAATATTATTATAAATGCAAAAACACAGCGCCCATCTGTATGTAATGCAATTGAGACGATTGTACTTCATGAGAATTGGGCAGAGCAATATGGTAGCGAGTTGTTTTCTTCTTTGAAGGAAAGAGGAGTAGAGCTACGCGGTGATAATAAAGCAGTGGCGATTGATACTTCTATCTTACTTGCGACAGAAGAAGACTGGGAAACAGAGTTTTTATCTCTCACACTAGCAGTGAAAGTGGTTGCCACTGTTGAAGAAGCGATTCATCATATAAATACGTATGGATCTATGCATTCTGAAGCGATTATTACTGAAAACGAGGAAAACGTCAGCAAGTTTTTTACTTCTGTAGATGCCGCGGCACTTTATCATAATGCATCGACTCGTTTTACAGATGGATCCGAATTTGGATTCGGAGCGGAAATTGGTATCAGTACGCAAAAATTACACGTAAGAGGACCAATGGGGCTTCCAGCATTAACTTCCACAAAATATGTAATTCGTGGAAATGGACAAATTCGGAGCTAAGAATAACAAAAGACATCCAATTTAATTGAGATGTCTTTTGTTATTATAATATCCATTTACCATACAAAAAGCCCTACAAGCATAGCGCTTAATAAAGAAACAGCCATCCCGCTAACAAGAAGCTTCCAAACATTTTTACCGATGACTGATGATTTTTCCCCGCCAAATAATGAATTGTAAGTTCCGTAAATCATACCTACTGTACTAAAGTTAGCAAAAGAAGCTAGAAATGTTGTTGCAACCGCAACCGTATGCGGTTGTAGCGACTTTAAGTTTGATTTTAAATCCATCATAGCAACAAATTCATTCGTCGTAATTTTTATTCCCATTAATTCAGCTACATACATAGCATCTTTGCCGGATAAACCGAGTAAAAATGCAAAAGGACTAAAGATAATGGAGAAGATTTTTTGAATTGTTAACCCCGTTACAAAAAAGCCTAAAATCCCATTTAAACATGCTGTTAAAGCTACATACCCAATTACCATGGCTAAAATAACGATAACCATATTCATTCCAACTAACATACTGTTTGAAATAGTAGAAAAGAAATCCTTTTTTTCATGTTTGGAAGGTGTGTAAACAACGTCTTCTTCTTTCGAAACTTCCACAGGATTTAATACATTGGCTAAAATTAATGCGTTAATACAGTTTAATGGGATTGCGCTGAAAATATATGTTGCTGGAACCATTGATAAATAAGCACCAAGAATGGATCCGCTAACGCTACTCATACTCATAATTCCAAAAGTCAACAAACGATTTTCTTTTAAAACAGATAATTGATCACGAACAACTGCAAGTGCTTCGGTGTTCCCTAAAAACATCATTTGAATGGAAAAGAAACTTTCTAACTTTGGCAAACGAGAAATCTTTGAAATAACTGCACCTACTTTATCAATAATCCAAGTTAAGATTCCGAAATAAGATAGAATATCGAAAAAAGTAATAACAAAAATGATAGGAAGTAATGCACTAAAGAAGAAATCAATGTGTGGACTGTCCATAGCGGAAGGAAATGCAAAGCGAATACCTTCGTTCGCGCATGCCAGTAGCCAACTGAAAAATGACGCAATTTTATTAATGATAATACTGCCGAGTTTCGTGCCTAACATAAACCACGTAATAAAAAGCTCCAATATGATGAGAATTACAATTGGTCTCCATTTTATATGTTTTTTATTAGGCGAACATAAGAAAACGATTAATATGACAACGAAAATCCCTAACATATTTAATATGAAATGCATGTCAACCACTCCTTGAGCTTTATTATTTGTATATAAAAAAGCTCTTATTCTTCTTAATTTAGAATGAATGTGGTTTAATTTATATTTTTGTAAATTCTAAAAATATAGAAGGGTAAATTCGATAAAAACAGAATTTAATACATAGCAAACAAGGAGGAGATAAAAATGGAGGTCTATCACATAAAGAGTAAAAAGAGGGAAACATACAACGTTCAGGTGAAATATTCGATACTTTTCGAATGTGCACTTGGCATTGCAGCAATTACTCATAAAAGGTTAATTGATACTCTTGAAAAGACTGAAAGTGAATGGAAAGGAATTAGACAATCATTAACAAATGAGATGAGAGAACACTTGCAGTTTGTAGAAGAACATAATACGTGGAAAGCATTGCTTCAGTTATTGTATAAAGAGGATTTTCAAGATTTATCGCAGTTTAATTTTAAAATTGATTTACTTTCAGAAGAAGATTTGAAATTTATATGTTTACCGTTTTTAGGGGAGAAGTATGAAGAGAAAAGACGTTTAGCCGCAAGTAGAGATGTAACTGCAATACATGAACTAAAGGAATTAACGCAGGATCATCCGTTTTTTTCTACTTATATTAGCTTTATATGTGATGTAGATGTACAAGTGCTGAAATCTCATTTAATCACTGTAATGACAGGTTGGTATGAGAGCATAATTAAGAAAGAGGAAGAAGAAATACTTTCTATATTAAAACGAGATTATGAAGCAAAAAATGAAATGAATAAAAAGATGAAACCGGAAGAGTTTGTCGAGTGGGCGACTGGCGGAGTGAACTATATGCCAGAGCCAAGTGTTCATCACGTACTTCTTATTCCGCAAATGACGTACAGACCGTGGAATATTGAAGCAGATATTGAAGATACGAAAGTATTTCATTATCCAGTTGCGAATGAAAGCATTCATCCTGAAGATCCGTATGAACCGAATTATTTTTTAGTTCAAAAACATAAGGCTCTTGGGGATGAGGCGAGATTGCGAATTGTAAAAATGTTGTTTGAAAAAGAACGTACATTACAGGAAATAACGGAAAGATTGCAGCTTGGTAAATCGACAGTACACCATCATTTGAAATTGTTACGTGCAGCGAAGTTAGTTGATATACATGACGGAAAGTATGTATTAAGGAAGAAAGCAGTACAGTCGTTAGCAAAAGAATTAGAAGCGTTTTTGAATAGATAATATGCAACAAGAATGTACATAAAGGGAGGAATTTAAGAGAAAAGTTGGTGAGCTATAGTGAAGAGTGTATTGAAAAATCGTTCTTTCTTTTTTATGTGGATTGGTAGTGCAATCTCAGAATTAGGAGGGGCTTTCGGAACGTTATGTAATTCAATTCTAGTATATGAATTAACAGGATCGGAAATGGCTTTAAGTAGTATGTGGCTATTATATTTCATCCCATCACTCATATTGCAATTAATAAGTGGCCCATTTATTGATAAATGGAGCCGGAAGTGGATTATGATATTTTCACAATGGATACGAGCGTCCGTATTTTTATTACCTTTGGTGATGCTAGTTTCGGGTAGTATAGAAGTTTGGCACATTTATGTTGTTCAAATTGTAGTGGGACTTATTACACCACTTTATACACCTGCAAGTCAAGCAATTACACCGAGCATTGTAGGGAAAGAACAACTTCAAGATGCAAATGCGTATATTGATGGGATGACTCGCCTTATGATGTTTCTTGCGCCAGTATTAGGCGGAGTAGTCATTCATTTGATTGGAACAGAACTTACATTATCTTTCGTATGCATATGTTTATTTGTTAGTGGCACTTTCTTATTTTATATAAAAGAAAATAGAACGTCGCAACCTATTAGGAAAACGTGGCTAGAACAATTTCTTCACGGTTTTACATATTTTTTCACAAAACCAATCATCGTTTGGCTCGGTATATTTCTTACTTTCGTGCAGTTTGGAGTAGGGGTAACGATGGTCACAAATCTTCCTTATATAAAAGACGAGCTGTCAGCGGGATATGCAGAGTACGGTTATTTCATGGCAGGTTTTCCACTTGGCTACGTAATTGGCTCAGTATTAGTCGGAAAAGTAACATATAAAAGCCGGCGTATACTTATGCTCGGAGGATTGTTTATAGGGGGACTCACATACATTTCATTAGGATTCAATCATAGTATTATCATTGCAATAATAATTGAAGTAATAGCAGGGATTTGTATTGCATTTTTCAATGTTCATAACACGACAATATGCCAACAAACCGTCCCAAATAATATGATAGGACAAGTATTTTCAGTGCGTTTATTTTTTATACGATCCACTATGCCATTAGGTGTGTTAGTAGGGGGAATATTGAGTGAAATGTGGGGAGTAAGAGCGCTATATGTAATCATCGGTGCAATTATATGTGTTACATCTTTAATAGGGATGTTACTTCCATATTTCAAATTTTTAGATGAGGCGATAGAAAAGAAATCAGCATAATTCAAAAAATTAAAACTTTACAATTGAAAATAATTATCATAATCAATTATAATAGAAGCATACTAGTATTCGTATTACAAAGAGGGAGTGGGATATATGTTTATCGAAACGAAAACATTTACAGTAAAAGAAGGTACATCAAATATAGTTGTAGAACGTTTCACTGGAGAAGGTATTATTGAAAAATTTGAAGGCTTTATCGATTTAAGTGTTCTCGTGAAAAAAGTAAGACGCGGCGACGAAGAAGTTGTCGTAATGATTCGCTGGGAATCTGAAGAAGCATGGAAAAACTGGGAAACAAGTGAAGAACACTTAGCTGGACATAGAGCAGGCCGTGGTAAACCAAAACCAGATCATATTATTAATGTGGATCACGCAGTTTATTATGTGAAATCATCGAAATCGGCTTATCAACAGTCTTAATATACAAGCAGAGGATACATGTTGTAGAAGCAAACATGTATCCTCTTTTTTATTAATGGGGGATGTAAATGATAGGAAATCTTTCATTCATTAAAAAAATGTTCTAGGATATAGAAAAAAATATTAGACTTATAAAGCATAGTCTTAGATGGAACGCTTGAATATCTTGCCTTACATATTTAAGGGTTATGAAAATGAGTCTATATCCCTTCTGTTTAAAAGGAGATGAATACATGAAGCTGAATCATTTAAATTTATGTGTTGATGACTTATCAGAAGCGAGACATTTCTTTGAAACATTTTTTGATTTTCAATTTTTGGAGCAAAAGGGAAAGGCACTAGTAGTGATGAGTGATGAGAGTGGATTTATACTTGTGCTAAGTGATCCAAAAGCATTTAAAGGGAATAAGGAAGTTACGTATCCGGAAGCTTTTCATATTGGTTTTTTAGTGGAAACTACAAATGAAGTGGATCAAGCGTATAATCGTTTAGTAGCAGGCGGCATTGAAATAGATAAGGAACCTTATTCGATGCGAGGTAGTAGTTATGGTTTTTATTTTACAGTATTTAATGGCTTATTAATTGAAGTGTCTTGTCTTGATTATAGAGAAGGTAAGAAAATTTCAAAGCTTAATAGTAATCACCAAGAGTAATCATTTGAAGGTGTATATTTAGCCCCTTATCCAGTTTGGAAAGGGGCTTGTTTATTTTATTACCTTATTTATCTTACTATTTGTGGATTGATTATAGTCTCACCTTATTTGTCTATCTGAATTTCAAATTCAAGCACAGCTTGATCTTTCCTAAACGGGATACTGAGTTCTTTAAATCGTAAGCTTATTCCAGACAAATTATCAGGAAGGACAGGAGATATAACGAATTGATGATTCATATGTCCATCGGTGCCACCACCACCTTCTGACCAGCAATCGTATGTATCATCTATTGATAATTGGAAGAAACTATGAGGCTTATTTTCAATAAAATCTTCATCCGTGGAATCCCAATCGCTATATAAATAAACTACACTAGCATTTGCATATTGCCGAATAAAAGTTACAGTATACATGACGCCATTATGTTCATAAGTTTTAAAAACAGGTACATGTTTTTTGAAGCCAGTTGGTTCAACGCGAGGTTTAAATTCTTCTTCATCCATCATGGAAGAGAATAATGAGTTTAGATAGTCTGGATAAAATTCGTATTGCTTAGCCCATTTATAAATCGCTTCATCATGTGGAAAACCTGGGTCATCACCTGAAAGTTCTTTTCGTTCTTTTAATAGGGCGCAAATTTTTTCATCAATAGAGTATAAGCGTTCATCGTAATGATCGGTAGGACGTTCGAAAGTCATTCTTCGCATAATCATTCCTCCTTTACTTTATTTTAACAAAAAAGACAGACTAATAAATAGTCTGTCTTTTTACATTAATTCTTCACATCATCATAAAGTTCAAGCGCCTCTTTCACATTCAATCTATTCTTCACAATACCATGTATTGCTTGAATCATCGCAGCTGGGTGCTCAGATTGCCATATGTTTCGGCCCATGTCTACTCCGATCGCGCCTTCTTGCAGTGCATTGTACGTAATGTTTAATGCGTCTTCGATTGAATCTAGTTTTGGGCCACCCGCGATGACAACTGGGGCAGGGCATGTGCTCGTTATTTTTTCGAATCCTTCACAGTAATACGTTTTAATAATATCAGCACCCATTTCAACACATACGCGGGAAGCAAGTGCTAGAAAGCGAGCTTCACGTTTTTGTAATTCCTTTGCGACTGCGGTAATACCGAGTACTGGTAGGCCGTAATCGTGAGCTTCAGAAACTACATTTGCGAGATTCGAAACAGTTTGTGTTTCATAGTCTGATCCGACAAAAACAGAAACGCCAACGCCAATTGCGTTTTGCTTCACTGCTTCTTTTACAGGTGTAACAATTGTTTCATTCGCTAAATCTTTACCAACGACAGTAGCGCCGCCAGATACACGCATAACCATCGGTGTACTGCAGTTTTCAGGAATACAGGAGCTAAGTACACCGCGCGTTAAAAAGAGGGAGTCTGTATAAGGAAGTAAGTTTTTTACTGTTTCAAGTGGTTGTTCTAGTCCGTGAATTGGTCCTAAGAAATATCCGTGATCTATTGCTAACATAACCGCTCTACCATCAGGTAAAATTGTATTTAATCGATTTTTAAATCCCCAAGTCATTCGAAATCACTCCTTCGTTAATGTTGGATTTTCCGTTTGTACCGTATCTTTATTTGGTAAATGTGGTGACTTTATAAAAACAGCTTTAAAAGGTTTATCAGAATGGTTAATCAGATAGTGAGATTCATGAGGGCGAACTTGCAGGACATCACCTTGTTTAATCGGAACTCTTTCGTTATTTACATAGAAGTCTATTTCACCTTCTAACGCATAAAAAACTTCTTCACACGTTGTATGATAGTGATTTTGAAACTCTTGCCCAGGCTGAATGACAACAAGGCCTAGATCAATATTGGGGCCTTGTATTAAATATTTGGGCCCGTTATCACCGAAGCGATAGGAGAAATCATTTTCATTCGCTTTTAACATACAGTTCACTCCTTTATGTAAATGAGTTACAGTGCACCTGGCGCAATCCACATATGTGTTGTAAGTCCTTTATCAGCTAAAGTGAGCTGACTGTTATACACGGTTTTCCATGTTTCATAGAATTCTTTGTATAGCTCGTGATTTTCAGTGATTGGTTCAAATGTATTTTCCCACTGTACAAATTGTTCGGCAGTCTCTTCCATAGATGAATATATGCCAGCGCCAACTCCAGCAGCAATCGCAGTTCCTAAAGCAGCTGCTTCTTTCACAACTGGTACTTTTACAGGAATGCCGAGTACGTCTGATAGAATTTGTGGCCATAGTTTCCCTTTAGCGGCACCGCCAGCAAAAACAACTTCAGAAGGGAATGTATCAGTAAGATTTTCAATTAGTTTTAAGTTTCCAAGTGTAACGAAGGCCGCATTTTCTTCAATAGCACGGAACAGTTCCTTTTTTCCGCATTTGTCAGCGTCTAAACTTAAATTTAAGAATGAAGGTGCGGCATGACGCCAAGAAATGTAGTTCATAACGTTTGAAAAAGTAGGGATAATACCATATGAACCGACAGGTACGTCTTTCGCTTGTTCTTCTAATAATTCATAAGCGTCTACACCGAGTTTTTCAGCGAGCTTTTTTTCTTCTTGGCAAAAAGCGTCTCGAAACCAGCGCATAACAAGACCAGGGAAAAAAGCGATTGTTTCATATTGCCATAGATTCGAAATGACATGGCAATTTACACGAATCGCAGCATATGGATCTGTAATTGGTTCTGTAATATTTACTTCTTGTTGCCAAAAGCTGCCTCCGCATATTAATGTTTGATTTGGTTTCACGACTCCAGTTCCGAGTGATGCCATTTGAGCATCTCCGCCGCCAGCGACGACAGGAATTCCTGCCAGTAATCCAGTTAATGCTGCACACTCTTTTGTAACGTTTCCGATTACTGTACCAGCCTCATTTACTTTTGGTGAAAATGGCAAAGTTATACCACACTCTTTAGCGACATCGTTATCCCAATTTCTATTTTGTAAATCAAAGATTCCAGACGTACAACCGTTGGAAGGGTCGATTTGCAGTACATCGCTTAATTTATACAAAATCCAATCGTTTAACATCGTAAAGGAGTGGATATTACAATAGATTTCTGGTTCATGTTTTTTAATCCAAAGTAGACGTGGTAAAGCACCTAATGAAAAAGTTTGCCCAGATTTTCTGTATAAATCTTCTTCAAGATGTGAGCGGATTTCTTTTAGCTCACTAACTTCAGCGGATGCACGGCCATCAACATTTGCACATGCCCATATTTCTTGCCCATTTTTATCATATAAAACAAAACCTTCTCGCATACTTGTAGCGCTAATAGCTTGAATAGAAGAAGGAAGTATATTACTTTTTTGTAGAACTTCTTTCGTACACTGTTGTACGAGTTGCCAGTTTGCTTTTACATCAAAATTCATAGAACCGGGGTAACGAGGATCAGTTTTATGAACCCATTCTTTTTGGCTTACTGCAATTTGATTGCCTTGTAAATCAAAAAGAACAGCTCGAATGCTTCCTGTACCAGCATCGAAAGCTAATAAAGTAGACATTAAGAATCACCTTCCTTTCTTAATAAGGAGAGCGCAGTTTCTTCATCAGTAATTAATGTATGAATAAATTTCCCTTTTAAAGCCCCATAAATGGCATCTATCTTTTGAGTACCTCCAGCCACACCAATGACATGCTTCATACTGCGAAGAATCGTAAGTGGTGTGCCAATTAGACGATTATGATGCGAGAGCTCTAATAAATCACCATTCGTATTATAAAACTGTCCTAAAATATCGCCCGCCCCGTTTTGACTTCGAATATATGTCATTTCACGTAGCGTTAATTTTTCTTCTTTTACAATCGTAGCGTCTTGAGATAACCCGCCAATACCGACAACTGCCGTATGTGCAAGTGAAGCGACATGAAGCATATCTTTCACGCTTGGTTCTGATAAAATACTTTGTGCCATTTCAGTAGAAGATGCTAGAAAAGGAGTAGGAATAATATGAAGATCACCTTGCATGTAGTGTAAATAGTTTTGTTTTCTTGGGAGATAGTGGTTTACTCCGCCTGTTAGCGTTACGAATGAAAGATTAATAGAACTTTCAAAATGAATGTTTTCTAGCATTTTACTTATTGTTTCACCCCAGCCGATGCCGAGTAAATCACCTTGTTGGAGATGAGTCTCTAAATATTGTGCAGCGGCTTTTCCGAGAGAAGCGTGATAATTGTCTATTGGAGTAGGGATAATGAAAGCATCTTTTAAGTGGAATTTTTTCATTAGGTCACGCTCAATACTTAAACAGTGTAAACCAGTTCCTTTTACGTGAAATGTAACGATACCTTCACTGCGTGCCTTATCTAATAACCGGACAACTTTATTTCTTGAAATGTGAAGAAGTGAAGCAATTTCCTGTTGTGTTAATTGGTCTTTATAATAGTACCAAGCTACTTTAGTTAATAAATTCTCTTCAAAGTTCAGCTGTGTCATACTCTTCATCCCTTTCAACAATTGACCACTCCTTAAACATATGTGCCACATATTTTGTTTATTCCAGTTGAAACGATTAATTGTACGTAGAAAAAAGTGTTCTAGATATAAAAAAAGGAATATACAATGCTACAAAACAAGTAGAACAAATAATCATTTTCTCAAAAAATGTTCTGGATAAAGGCAGGTGACATCATGTGGAGAACGTACCTTTATTACAAATAAAGAAAATGAGTAAGGCGTTTTTAAATCAACTTGTATTAAAAGAAGTGAACTTACAAGTAGAGCGTGGAGATATATACGCTTTAGTGGGGGGAAATGGCGCCGGGAAATCAACATTAATGAAAATATTAACGGGGTTATATTCGTATGATGATGGAGAGATGTATGTAAAAGGAATGAAGCAACAGTTTTCAAATCCGTCAGAAGCACATAGAAAAGGTATTTATTTAATACCGCAAGAACCACTCATTTTTCCGCATATGACTATTGAAGAAAATATATGTATCGGGTTAAAAGAAAAGAAAAAGAAACTAAGAGTACAGATTCAGCAATTGATTAACAGTCTAGGGTGGGATATTGACCTTTATGAGTTAGGAGCATCATTATCCATTGCGCAGCAACAGTTAGTAGAAATCATTAGAGGATTAATACGAGACGCTGAGATTCTTATTTTAGATGAGCCAACATCGACGTTAACAACTCATGAAATCAAGAGTCTTTTTGTGCTGATGAAAAGTTTGCAAGAAAAAGGAATTGGAATGATATACATTACACATCGTTTTCCGGAAATCTTTGAAATCTCCAATAAAGTAGCGATATTACGTGATGGAACAATCGCGAGTCAAGGGGATATATGTGACTATACATATGACACGCTGATGGAGGGGCTATTGCCAAAAGGATATAAACAGGAAGAAAAAAGAGAAATAGTTCAAGAGACAGAAAGAACGAAAAAAGTATTAGAAGTAGCGAATGTGACTAGTCACACATTCGAGAATATATCATTCACTGTACATGCTGGAGAGATTGTGGGGATTGCTGGCATTGTTGGATCAGGTAGAACGGAATTAGCGGAAGCAATATTTGGATTGGAAGCTATAAAATCAGGCTCTATTTTATTAGAAGGAAAACTAATTGATACATGTCCTTTGCATAAAAGATTAAGCGAAGGGCTCGTTTATGTGCCGGAAGATAGGGCGAGGAATGGAATTTTCTCCATTGTATCTGTCAAAGAAAATATTACTGCAGCATGTTTACAGCAAAATAATCGCTTTTTTATTAACCGAGAAAAAGAAAGCGCTTTAGTAAAGTCGTTTATAGAAAAGTTCCGAATTGTTGTACCAAGTATGAATGAAGAACTTACATCTTTATCGGGAGGTAATCAGCAAAAAGTCGTGCTTGCGAAATATCTTGCATGTAATCCCAAAATCATTATTCTTGATGAACCAACTCGCGGAATTGATGCAAAAGCAAGGCTTGAAGTGTATGAAACGATAGAAAAAATGAAAAGAGAAGGACTCGCCATATTATTCATTTCTTCAGATGTTGAGGAAATCGTCCAATTAGCTAACCGTGTATACGTCATGCGAAATGGTCAATTTGTTTCTCATTTGGAGAAAGAAAAAATAAATGTAGAAGAAGTTACACGTCTTGCATACGGAGGTGTAACGGAATGAAACGCATGTATAAAATGCACGAAACGTCTATCATACTGTTACTACTAATTTATATAGCCATGGTCGGGATAATAAATCCTAGTTTTGTTCAGTTTAACTCGTTATCGTTAATGATGAAATCAAGCGTTATTTTAGTCGTTCTAGCAATTGGCCAATCGTTCGTTTTATTTACGAAAAATATAGACGTATCAGTTGGCTCAATTATGGGATTAAGCGCGGCAGTTTGCGGGATGTTATTAACGAACGGATATAGTGCAGTCTTGTCGATACTTGCTGCTATAATGCTTGGTGCTATTATCGGTTTCATAAACGGGATTGGAGTTGCAAAGTTTCGGGTACCAGCCATTATTATGACATTAGGGATGTTAGGAATTGTTAGAGGTGCAATGTTAATCTTCACAGGCGGGAAGTGGATTGAAGATACTCCAAATAATTTTAAGAAACTTTCATCTATCGTCATACTTGGTCTGCCGATAATTGTATGGGGTGTTCTTATTATTTTATTACTACTATACTTCTTTTTAAGGAAGGTACCATACGGAAGATACTTCTATGCGGTAGGTGACAATGAAGATGGTGCGAGGCTCATTGGGATACCTGTTAATAAAGTAAAGATAAATGCGTTTATTATATCGGGCATAAGTGCGGCAATCGCTGGTTGCATATTTGTTATGAATATCGGGTTCGTTCCAAATCAAACTGGTACAGGAATAGAACTACAGGTGATCGCAGCTGCTGTGCTAGGAGGAATTCATCTAAAAGGAGGAACCGGTTCTATATTTGGAGCCGCATTAGGAGCATTATTTTTAGAAGCAATAAGCAGTTCACTCGTCTTTTTAAAAATACCAGCATTTTGGAATAATGCTATTTCGGGTTTTTTACTATTACTTATTATCATACTAGATAGTGTCATGAAGAAGTGGAAAGTAGAGAGGAGGATGAATCTATGAAGTATTTTTACAGATGGGAAGGTGTTCTAATCGTATTACTTCTTATAGAATTCATTCTCTTTAGTTTTATAAATCGTGATTTTTTAAATATTAGTAATCTCCTTTTTAGTACAAATGATTTTCTGTTTATAGCAATCGCAGCGATTCCAATGACTTTCGTTATTGTAACAGGAGGAATTGACGTATCTGTAGGATCTATTATGGGGCTAACTTCGATTTTAATTGGTGTACTTTGGATGAATGGGATTCATATTTTATTAGCAGTAATAATGGCACTTATAGTCAGTTGCTTAGCAGGAGCTTTAAATGGATTCATTATAAAAATGACAGATGTAGAACCACTAGTTGTTACACTCGGAACGATGTTTTTATATGGAGGAATTGCACTCGTCATTTCAGGAGGGGCGGGTGCTTCTGGATATGAAGGGATAAGTGGTTTACCTGATGCTTATGTACAACTAGCAAATGGTAGTTTTATAGGAATACCTAACTTATTATGGCTTCTTATCGCATTAACAATTGTATGCACGATTTTGTTTCACCGAACGATATATGGACGCCACGTACAATTAACAGGAGCGAACGAAAATACAGCAAAATACACCGGGATTCAGACGAAGAAAGTAGTAATCATTGCTTACATACTTTCTGGGTTAGGAGGTGGATTAGGGGGTGCTTTCTTAACTGCATATTTCGGTTCCGCACGTGCTGATATGGGAAGTGAAACAATATTACCGATCATTACAGCAGTCGTATTAGGTGGGACACTTATTACAGGGGGAAAAGGTAGTATTTTCGGTACAGTACTGGCAAGTATTTTTATAGGCCTTATGCAATATGGCCTACAAATGACAGGTTTAACAAATGAACAATCAAATGTAGTAATAGGTATTATCCTTATTCTTTCAGTTATTATGAGACATTTCAAATTACATCAATTCTTAGCAGGGAAAAGACGGAATTTGCATAAGGGGGAAATGTCATGAAGAGAAAACTAGGGATTGTATTGATCGTATGTATTTGTTTAATTGGTTTAATCGCTTGTTCCAGTCAAACGGCAGATAAGAAAAAAGCAGATGATGTGAAATTTGCATTTATCCCGAAATTAACTGGAGTTGGCTTCTTTACATCGGGCGGTGAAGGAGCAAAGGAGATGGGAGATAAGCTAGGCGTACAAGTGAAATATGATGGGCCGTCTGAAGCGAGTGTATCAGGGCAAGTAAAGTATATAAATAATTTCATTAATCAAAACTATGATGCACTTATGGTTTCCTCTACATCAGTTGATGGTTTATCGCAATCACTGCAGCGTGCTAAGAAAAAAGGAATGACTGTCTTAACGTGGGATTCTGATGTGAATCCGAAAGACCGTTCTTTTTATATAAGTCAAGGGACACCAGACCAACTTGCTAACTTATTAATTGAAATGACTTCCAAGCAAATTGGAGATAAAGGAAAAGTAGCTTTCTTTTATTCTAGTCCAACAGTAACGGATCAAAACCAATGGGTAACGAAAGCGAAAGAAATTATTAAAAAGAAATATCCGAACTGGGAAATTGTAACGACGCAGTACGGTGAAAATAATGCGCAAAAATCGTTATCAGTAGGGGAGAACATATTAAAAACGTATCCAGATATTAATGCAGTCATTTGCCCGGATGCAACGGCACTACCAGCGATGGCACAAGCAGCTGAAAACTTGAAAATGGATAAAAAAGTTGTTGTAACTGGCTTCTCTACACCAAACGTTATGCGTGATTACGTAAAACGAGGAACAGTACAACAATTTGGATTATGGGATGTAAAACAACAAGGTGCACTCGCAACGTATGTAGCAAATGAAATAGTAGTAAAAGGGAAGAAGTTAAAAGTAGGGGATAGTTTTGAAGTAAAAGGAATCGGAAAAGTGAAAGTAGAGCCAAACTCCATCCAAGGTTATGATTATGAGGCAGAAGGAAATGGAATTATTGTATTGCCAGAGCGGGTTGTATTTACGAAAGAGAATATTGATAAATATAATTTCTAGTAACGAAAAAACGTCCGAATATATCGGACGTTTTTTTATTTCTTCATTAGTTATGAACTGTTTCTTTTTCATTTAATCCAAGCGTACGACCTGTAGAAGTGTGTAGGTCTTGGAACAACCTTGGATTTTCAGTTAGTGAAATGCCATATGAAGGAATCATTTCTTTTATTTTTTCTTCCCATTCTACCATGCGGCTTGGGAAACATTTTTCTAATACTTCAAGCATGACGTGAACAGCAGTAGAAGCACCTGGTGATGCGCCTAGTAATGCGGCGATTGAGCCGTCAGCTGCACTTACTACTTCTGTACCAAATTGAAGTGTTCCTTTACCGCCAGCATCAGTATCTTTAATTACTTGTACACGTTGTCCAGCAACTACAATATCCCAATCTTCACTTTTCGCGTTCGGAATGAATTCGCGTAATTCTTCCATGCGTTTTTCGTGCGATAACATAACTTGCTGAATTAAGTATTTTGTAAGTCCCATTTCTTTTACACCAGCAGCTAACATCGTTAAGACGTTATTCGGTTTTACAGAACCGATTAAGTCAAGATTTGAGCCAGTTTTTAAGAATTTAGGTGAGAACCCTGCGAATGGTCCGAATAATAAAGCTTTTTTATTATCTATATATCTCGTATCAAGGTGAGGTACAGACATTGGCGGAGCGCCAACTTTAGCTTTACCGTATACTTTCGCATGATGTTGCTCTACAACTTTTTGGTTTTTACATACCATAAATAGTCCACTTACTGGGAATCCACCGATATGCTTTGATTCAGGGATACCAGTCTTTTGAAGTAGAGGTAGACTACCGCCACCACCGCCAATAAAGACGAATTTAGCAGTATGATGCTCAATTTTACCACTATTCATATCGTGTACTTTCACTTCCCACAAACCATTTTTCGTGCGCTTAATATTTTCAACACTATGCTTGTAATTTAGCTCGACATTTTTCGTTTTTAAGTAATCAAACAACATACGTGTTAATGCACCGAAGTTAACATCTGTTCCAGAGTCAATCTTCGTTGCCGCCATCGGTTCATTAGATGTACGGCCTTCCATAATGAGTGGAAGCCATTTTTTTAATGTTTCAGGAGCGTCGGAAAATTCCATTCCTTGAAACAGTGGATTTTTTGAAAGCGCTTCAAAACGGTTTTTTAGAAACTCAACATTTTTTTCCCCTTGTACTAAACTCATATGAGGTAGTGGCATAATAAAATCTTGTGGATTACGAATTAATTTGCTTTTTACAAGATATGCCCAAAATTGTCTTGAAAGCTGGAATTGCTCATTCACTTTTACAGCCTTACCAATATCTATAGATCCGTCAGATTTTTCGGAAGTATAGTTCAGTTCGCATAGCGCAGAATGCCCTGTACCTGCATTATTCCATTCGTTAGAGCTTTCTTCCCCGGCACTTGCGAGTTTTTCAAAAACTTTAATTTCCCATTCAGGTGCTAATTCTTTTAGTAATGAGCCTAACGTTGCACTCATAATTCCTGCACCAATTAAGATAACGTCTGTTTTTTGCTGCATGTTGCTCATGATAATCTCTCCATCCCCTATATTGGCAAAAAAGTGTAGGTGTTTTCTATGTCTAAGCCGTAAAAGAGAAACACCGCCTAGGCCCCACCTAGGTGTATACCTTTTTTGTCTCAATTATATAACCATCTCATACTCTATTATAATAATTAATAGACTAAAATATCTAGTGTTATCTGATAATTTTAAACTATTTAACGTTTTATTCGCTAAAAATCTTATTTAACAAGCTCTTTTAAGGTTGTAAATAGAAAAAAATTACAGTTTGAAATTATCTCGAAAAAGCTTACGTATCATTAAGTGACTAAAGCGAGTACCTTTTTATGGGATTTTTTTCGTTAATGGCAAGATTATTCTGAAAAATAAAAAGGAGGGACTCTAATGCGTACAAAAGAACAAATTTCAAACTTATTTCGAAACTTTTCAATAAAGGAATGTAAAGGGTCAAGTGATTTATATGAATATTTATCAATGAAAATTGCTGAAGATGAGGAAGTACTTACACTATCGTCCTATGCTCAGGTAGGTCAACCAGTCCCAAACTTACTATTAGGTGCAGTACATTATTTATTGTTAGCAGGGAAAGAACATCATTTAAAAACGTATTATAGTAGTTTAGTTGAAAATGCCGATACAAATTTAGATAAAGCTTTTAATCATTTTAAAGATTTCTGTAAAGAGTACCGAGAAGAAATCATTACTTTGTTACAAACGAAACTCGTTCAAACGAATGAAGTAAGACGGTGTGCATACTTATACCCAAGTTTCTGCTACATATTTAACAAAGTGAAGAAGCCGTTAGCGTTAATTGAAATTGGGACAAGTTCTGGATTACAACTGTTCTGGGACCAATATCGTTATTCGTACGGAACGGATGAAATGTACGGAAATATAAATTCAACTGTGCATGTAACTGCTGAAATAAGAGGGGAGAATATGCCGCATTTACTTAAAGAAAGCCCATCTGTCGTAGAAAGAATCGGACTGGATTTACATGTGAATGATTTACATAATGAGGAAGATTATTTATGGCTACGTGCACTCATTTGGCCAGAACATAAAGAAAGGCTTGAAATGTTTGATCAAGCTGCATCTTTAGTGAAAAATGAATCTGTCCAATTCATAGAAGGAGACGGTGTAGAGCTATTATCATCTATTATTGAACAAATAAGTGATGAAGCTGTTATCTGCATTTTCCATACACACATTGCAAATCAAATACCAGAACAAGTAAAACATAAGTTAGAAAAACAAATACAAGAAATTGGCGCAAAACGTGATGTATTCCACCTTTATAACAACATGTGGGATCGTGACCTTCATATTGATTATTATATTAACGGAAACGAATATCGTGAAACGGTTGGAGAAACAGAAGGGCATGGGAGATGGTTTAGCTGGAAGATTGGAAATGAGACGCTTATTTAGATTAATATTGGCGCTCTCACTTGTAAAAAGTGAGGGCATAGGTTCAAGCATTGACTAAATGACTAAGGAATAAATATTATTAGTACCATACAAAAAAAGCTTGGGAGAAATCCTAAGCTTTTTTGTATTACATTTAAACCCCATAATGGATCATGTACTTTTGTTCTGTTGTAGCTTGTACAATTTTTGAAGCTAACTCATTCAGCTCATCAGAATTTTTGAAGAACTTTGAAGATGTAACTGTTTCATAGAATATTGCTAATGATTCAGGCGGGATAATTGTAATACCGTAATAGGCTAAACCGTATTCCTGATTTTTGGCTGTATGGAAGTAGGTTTTCATAATTGATACATTTTGACCTAAACTACTGATAATATCATCATTCACAGAAATACAATGATATTTCTCTGGTGTATAATCTTTGTAATTTTTTTGAGAAGTAAAATCGTCAATTATTCCAAAATCATGAACACATGCCATTATTATCGTCCTTTCAAATTTAATAAAGTAAAATGTTCATTCGTTTAAGTATAATAGAAATGGTTATGTAGTTCATTAGTATCATGCTTCATAAAATATCTTCGGTTCTTCTTCGTAAAAACAGTTTAATTATTAATAAACTCATCGGGAGCCCAAGTGGCGATTTCATTCCCAGGTGCAGCTACTACAAGCCATTGCTCACATAGGACACCAGCTTGCCAACATTCATAATAATCATGAAAACCATTTACAAAAATAATTTGTCCACTATCTAATGTAATAATTAAATGAGGGCTTTCTAAGCCAAGTTGTATATCGGTAACTTTTTGTCTTCTTATCTTAAATATTCTTTCATATTCTTCTTCCCCAGAATAAACTTCAAATTCATCTTCATTTAATGGGTATCTTTTTTGAGGTTTATTAAATAAACACCATTTTGATTCGATATTGATATATAATTGTCCGTCATAATCAACTGAGTCGTGAAAGTTTGTGAAATGAATCTTTATAGCGCCTGGAGAAATACCAAATTGTAATCCATCAACTTGTGATCCGATGAATAGATTTTTCAACACTTTTTCAGTGTGAATTTTATCCTCTTTATTCATTCTTGAAATCCTCCTTTTCTTAAAAATATACTTTATATTTTTATTGTAATAAATAAATTTTCATGTGAAATGAACCTTTTGTGAAAAACGAGCGAATATATTGTGAAAGATCATGAGAAGGGGTTGTAATGTTGGATGAAGTAAAATTGAAAGAATGGCTATAGAGTTTGCTTTACCGTTAAAGTATTTCATATAAAAATCACGCATTCATTCTAAGTCATTTACCCAAATTGCAATATGTTCAATTTTCATAGGTTTCATCCATCCTATCTGTAGCAATTAGGCTTCCACTGTATTAAGTTTGCATTTGCATTGCAACAATTTTGCTTTGGTGTTAAAGCTAGTTGTTAATTTTTGATTATGTACGTACATACAATATGTAATTAAGTGAATGATCAACATAGTAATTACAGAAAAGGGTGAATGAAGCATATGAATCAATTTGAGCAAATGATGTACGTTGGTGTCATCATGTCTATTGTACTATCCGTTATGATTTTAGGGTCCTTATATTATAATCCTCGACTTTCATTAACTGATTATCCGAAAGATATTCAAAAAGTAGTTTTTCCAAAATCGATTCATGAAAAAAAGCAAACAATTTATTTTAATATTGTATATAATGCTATTCTTTTCGGTAGTCCTTTCGTTTCTACATATATACTACATAAGCATGAAAAATTATTGTATATTGATGCCTATTTACATACTTTTGGTATTTTAATGATTTTTAATTTAGTAGATTTATTTATAATTGATTGGCTAATTTTTTGCTGGATTACTCCGAGGTTTGTTGTGATTCCTAGTACAGAAGGAATGAAGGGATATAAAGATTATAAGTTTCATTTAAGAGGTGCTATAGTCGCTACTAAAATTTTAGCAATCGTAAGTTTATTTTTGGCGGGAATTGCAACAACTATTTAGTGTGAAGAAGGGCATGAAGCTTTTATAAAAGATAAGGATATTTATAATATATAGAATTAGAAATAAGAATTTGATAGTATTGGAGTAAGGAGTTTTAATAACAGTATATTAAACAATATTAATATACTGTTGCAAATGTTTTGATATTATGTAAAATTATACAATTTTACAGAGGCATTTGATAAAATTCAAAAAATACAATGGAGGCTAATATGAAAAAAGTAATTGGCGCAGCAACAGCAACTATTTTTGGATTGGGGGCATTTACCACAACTGCTACCGCAGAAACAATCGTAACAGCAGATGTACTTAACGTACGTGAAAAACCGACTACAGAATCAAAAGTGGTCGAAAAAGTAAAGAATGGGCAAGAGTTAAAAGTCATCAATACCGAAGATGGTTGGTCAAAAATTGAATTGAACGGTAAAGAAGTGTTTGTAAGTTCGGAGTTTACAAAAGATGTGTATCATGTAACGGCGAATTTGTTAAATGTACGTACCGAAGCAAACACAGAATCAGAAATTCTTGGCAGACTGAAAAAAGATGATGTAATTGAATCAACGCATCAAGTAAAAGACGGATGGCTGCAATTTGAGTATAAAGGAAAAACAGCTTATGCAAACGTTTCTTTCCTATCAAGTACAGCACCAACTGAAAAGAAAACTGAAGAGAAAATGAAGCAAGTAGCGAAAGTACAAAAATCAGTTAAAGAAAAGAAAGAAGTAAAGACGCAGAAAGTAGCAAAAGCGAAAGAAACAACGAAAGCACAAGAAATAGTAAAGCCTAAAGAAGAGGCAAAAGTCAAAGAAGAAGTAAAAGTTAAAGAAGAACCGAAAGCACAAGAAATAGTAAAGCCTAAAGAAGAGGCGAAAGTATCAGAGAAAGTAAAAGTTAAGGAAGAACCGAAAGCACAAGAAATAGTAAAGCCTAAAGAAGAGGCGAAAGTATCAGAGAAAGTAAAAGTTAA